>JADZEM010000020.1 GCA_020850535.1 Chloroflexota bacterium | reverse complement strand
CGCGACGCTCCAGTCGCACCAGTGCCTGCCGTTCCCGACGGCCGTCGCGCAGCGACGGCGTGACTGTAGGCGGGGACTTCAGTCCCCGACCGCCCGTTCCATGATGCTTCGGGGACACCAATGAACATGCAATCGCCCTGCTGCCGCCCACTGCCTGCTCGTCATGGCTGACGCCCTGCTCCAGCGGTTGCGCTCGGCGCTGCTCGCGGCGGGCCAGGGGCCGACGGAGCTGGATATCGCCCCGCAGCACGATCCTGAGGGCCGCAGCCTGGCCGCCGGGCTGGTGCTGCTCTACCCGCACCGGCCGTCCTCCCTGGACAGGCTCGAGCCGCACGTGGTCCTCACGCAACGGACCACGGCGATGCGGCGGCACAGCGGTCAGATCTCCCTGCCGGGCGGTCGCTACGATGCCGAAGACGGCTCGCTGCTGCGGACCGCCCTCCGTGAGACGACCGAGGAGCTGGGCGTCCGCGCCGCCGACGTGACGATCTGGGGGAGGCTCCAGCCTGAGTTCATCGTGGCGAGCCACTACGCCCTGGCGCCCTTCGTGGCGTACACCCCGAGCCGGCCCGGCTTCGTGCCTGCCCCAGCCGAGGTGGCCGAGGTCATCGACCTACCCCTGCGGCTGATCCTCGATCCGGCAGCGTGTCAGGAGGAGGATTGGGACTTTCAGGGGCGGCGGCGGCGCGTCGGCTTCTACCTCTACCGGCAGCACAAGATCTGGGGGGCGACAGCTCGCATCCTCCATCAGGTCGCCGTGCTGCTCGAGCCGTCGCGCGCCGAGCAGACGCCGCTCAACGGTCCGCACCAGCACCCCAGCCGGCCGCTCGTGCCGGGCGAGGTCTGGCCGGCCTCCGTGCTCCCCCCAACCCCCTGAAATCCCCACCCCTCCCCTCCACGGAACACGACCACCTTGCCACGGCGTCTCCCTGGTGAGCGCATGGAGACGGGGAAAGAGGGCATCCCCTGCGTACCGGCTCATGCGTTCCACGAACAGCCGCTCAGATGACTCCATGAATGTGGTAGCCGGCACGTCAGTCGGCTACCGGATTGGGCAGGACCGCGAGGAATCGCAGTCTTGAAAGGGAACGGCTCTGTCGGACGCATTTGGCGATATGGCTCGGCAGCGGAATCTCGGGGAGCCGCCAGCGATGGCAGGCACGCCCGCAGGCGATGCCGTGCCCAGACGCGTCGATCCAGCTGAGTGGCACGCGCCGCCCGCCCGTGCGCGCATCGCCGCCGACCCTGCCGGCAGCGCGCCGGCAGACGACGGATTCGGCCTCGCCGTCGATCCGCTGCTCCGACAACTGTTCGGCAGCCACCCTTTGCCGATGCTGATGTACGCGCCAGACTCCCTGGCGATCGTCGACGTCAACGACGCGCTCGTCGGCGCATCCGGCTACGCGCGCGCTGAGCTGCTGGCGATGTCGATCGCGGATCTGCATCCGCCCGACGAGGTCGCGGCCCTGGTGGCGGCAATACAGCGGCTCAATCACGGGCGTCGGCCGGCCCACCGCACCGCCACGCGGTGGCAGCACGTCTACCGAGATGGCAGCATCCACGATGTCGAGGTGGCCGCCCACGATCTCGACATGCAGGGGAGGATGTCGGTCCTCGTCGTGATCACCGACATCACCGAGCGGCTGCGTGCCGAGCGTGAACGCGACGAGCTGCTCGCCCGCATGCGCGCCGAGTCCGCGGAGCGCGCCGCCATTCTGGAGCAGATGGCTGACGCGGTGGTCGTGGCTGATGCGCGAGGGGTCGTCGTGCTGGCAAACCACGCGGCCCACGACATGTTCGACATCGACGGCGCCTCCTGGCCGCTGCCCACCGAGCCTATGAGCCGGACCACCCTGTTCGACCCCGAGGGGCAGCCCGTGCTTGATGCTGACCGCCCCTTCCGACGGTCGCTCACCGGCGAGACCGTCCGTGGCGAGTTCCGCATCGTCACCCGCAAGGACCGCGAGCGCTGGGTCGATATCGCCTCCGGGCCGCTGCGCGACGACCAGGGCGCCGTCACCGGGGCCGTCTGGATCGGCCGGGACATCACGGACGAGCGCCGCCGGCGCGCACGTGAAGCCCAGGGCGACAAGCTGCGAGCGCTCGGGCAGATGGCCAGCGGCGTAGCGCACGATCTGAATCAGTACCTGGGGCTTGTCGCCGGCTACGGCGATCTGAGTGCGCGCTCGCTGGACGTCACGCCGCCCGACCTGGCCGGCGCACGCGAGGCGATTGACGTGGTGGTTCGGGCGGCTATGGACGGCTCGGACACCGTCAAGCGGCTGCTCACCTTCGCCCGGCCGACGCCCGATGGCCCCGCCGACGTCGTGGACGTGGGCAGCCTGCTCCGCGAGGTCGCGGCGCTCACCGCCCCCCGCTTGCGCGACGAGACGCAGCAGACGCGTCGCCCCATTACCATGACCGTCGAGGTCAACGGCGACACGCTCATCACCGGGTGGGCCTCCGCCTTGCGCGAAGCCCTCACCAACCTGATCTTCAACGCCATCGACGCCATGCCGGCCGGCGGCACGATCCGCCTGGAAGCCGCCCCCAGCCCCGAAGGCGTCGCGATCACGGTCTCTGACAGCGGGGTTGGCATCCCAGAGAGCGCGTTGCAGCACGTCTTCGAGCCGTTCTTCACCACCAAGGGCGAGCGTGGGACCGGCCTCGGCCTCGCCATCGTCTACGGGATCGTAGAGCGGCACGGCGGCTCATTGACGATCGCCTCCCCGCCCGGGCACGGCACGACGGTCACCGTGACCCTGCCGGCCGCTACTGGGCAGAAGCCGCCGCCACTGCCGCGCGCCCGGCAGGCGGAGCCCGGCGGACTCCGCATCCTGGTGGTGGACGACGAGCCGTCGATCACGCGCATGGTCTCGATGATGCTGGTCCCACACGGCCACACCATCATCACGGCGGCATCGGCCGAGGAGGCGCTCGACAAGCTCGCCGCCGCCGCGCAGCCGTTTGACCTGATCCTCTCGGACCTGGGACTCGGGGCCGGCATGAACGGCTGGGACTTGCTCGACCACGTCCGCGAGATCGCGCCGGGCACGCGCTTCATCCTCAGCACCGGCTGGGGCGCGCAGATCGACCCTGCCACGGTGATCGAGCGCGGCGGCGAAGGGCTCCTGCCGAAGCCGTATCGGCTGAACGGGCTGCTGACCGCCATCGCCGGCCCCGCCTGAGCCGCCTGAGCCGCCTGAGCCGCCTACGGCCCCGAATGTGCCCACGTGGCGTCCGCGCCTGCCTCCTGATCGCGGGTGGTCCGTCAGGTTCCAGCGGATGTGGCGTCACGCCGGTTGACACGACGGGGCGGATCGGGCAGTCTCTTGTCGGCACACGCGTCAGGCCGGTCAGGCCGCGCGCGGCAGGGGGCGAGCATGGATCTCGGGTTGCGGGGCAAGGTGGCGTTGGTGACTGGCGGCAGCCGGGGGATCGGCCGGGCCATCGTCGAGCAACTGGCGGCCGAGGGCTGCCACGTCGCCATCTGCGGGCGGGGCCAGGAGACGCTCGACCGGGCGCTCGCGGAGCTGCGTGCGCTCGGCGCGACAGCCCACGGCGTGGTGGCGGACGTGACTGCGCCCGGCGAGGTCGAGCGCTTCGTGGACGAGGCGGCCGCGGCGCTCGGCGGGGCCGACCTGCTGGTGGCGAACGTCGGGGGGACGGCCGGCGGCAGCCTGCTGGAGTCCACCCCCGAGGACTGGGCGCGGACGTTCGACCTGAACCTCTTTCATGCGGTCAGGGCCATCCGCGCCGCCGTCCCCCACTTCGAGCGGCGCGGAGGCGGCAGCGTGGTCACCATCGCGTCGGTCTCCGGGGTCAAGCCGGGGCCGCGTTCGCAGTACGGCGCGGCCAAGGCCGGCGAGATCTTCCTGGCTGGCGCACTGGCCTGGGAGCTGGCCCCGAAGCGCATCCGTGTGAACACCGTCAGCCCCGGCTCGATCATGTTCCCTGGTGGCGGCTGGGCGGCCCGCCAGGAACAGCAGCCCGAGGCGTTCGCGGCGTGGATCGCGCGGGAGCTGCCGTGGGGGCGGCTCGGAACGCCCCAGGAGGTCGCAGACGTGGTGACGTTCGTGCTGTCAGATCGGGCGCGATGGGTGAACGGGACGCACATCGCGGTGGACGGCGCGCAGGGCCGCCCGGTGATGTTCTGAGCCAGGAGCCAGGCCGCTGGCGCAGGTCACGCCGTGCGGGGCGCGCGCTCCGAGCGTAGCCACCACTCCAGGTTGAGCAGCGCCCAGATCCGCATTGCGTGGTCCCGCTTCTCGCTCATGTGCTCCACGATTAGCTGGCGCACGGCGGCCGGCCGGACCACCGCCGCGCAGCGGGCATCGGGCGCGAGCAGCGCGTCCTGCACCAGCTCGCGCAGCTCGTGGCGAATCCAGGAGGCCATCGGGACCTCGAAGCCGCGCTTCGGGGCCTTGACCAGCTCGGCAGGGAGCCGCTCGCGGGCCAGCTCACGCAGGAGCGGCTTGGTCTGGAACGCCGAGGCGCGGATCCGGTCCGGCAGGCTGACGGCGAACTCCACCAGTACATGATCGATGAACGGCGAGCGCGCTTCCAGCGAGTTCGCCATCGTCGCAATGTCCATCTTGACCAGGAAGTCGTCTACCAGGACGTGCGTCGCGTCGGCGGCCATCATCAGGGCGGCCGGCTCATGAATACCCCCCGCGATGCACGCCTCGACCCGCGCATCCACCACGCTGCGCGCCTGCTCCGTCACGCCGCCCAGGAACTCCGGCCGGCAGAGATCGGCGGCGTCGGCGTCCGTGAACAGGCCGCTCCAGCGGATGTACCGCTCGCGCGGGGGGAGCGCGACGCCCTCCATCAGCCGCAGCGCAAACGCGACGGGACCACGGCGGCGGCGCGGGGCCGGAGCCATCTTCGCGGCCAGCGGCGCGACTGGCCCCAGGGTCGCGGTCATCCAGTCGGCCAGCAGGGCAGCGGTGTAGCGGCGGTAGCCGGCGAAGATCTCGTCGCCGCCGTCGCCGGTCATCACGACCTTCAGGTGCTTGCGTGCCTCGCGGGCCACGGCGTTGCTGGGGATCGCCGAGGAGTCCGCGTACGGCTGGTCGTACATGTTGACGAGGCGCGTCAGCAGATCCTCGGGCCTTGCGACCTCGGCACCCAGGTCCACCACGACCTCGGTGTGCCGCGTGCCGTACTGCTGCGCGACGAGCCGGGCCAGCGGGCGCTCGTCGAAGCGCTGATCTGCGAAGCCGATGGAGAAGCTCTGGAGCGGCTCGACGGCTGCGCGGGCGGCCGAGGCCGTCACGAGGCCGCTGTCGATCCCTCCCGAGAGGAAGACGCCCACCGGCACGTCGCTCCGCAAGCGAATCTTGACGGACTCGTCAAAGATCGTGCGGATCTGGTCGAGCGCGTCCTCGCGGGTGCCGGTAAACGTCCCGCCGGGCGGCAGCTGCCAGTAGCGCTGGAGCGTCTGGCGTCCCTGGACGTCGATCTGCAGCCAGTGGGCCGGTGGCACAGCGGCGATCTCGCGGTAGGCCGTGCGCGGGTGCGGCACAAACCCGAAGCAGAGGTACTGGTAGACGGCCGTCCGATCGAGCGTCGTCTCGACCTCGCCCGCCCCGAGCAGCGCCTTGATCTCCGAGGCAAACTGGAAGCGGTCCGGCCGCCCGGTGTCCGTGCGGGTGTAGTAGAGGGGCTTCTTGCCGAAGCGGTCCCGCCCGAGCAGCAGCGCCTGCTTCTTCGTGTCCCAGATCGCGAAGACGAACATCCCGCGCAGCAGGTGCAGGAAGTTCGGGCCGTGCTCCTCGTAGAGGTGGACGAGCGTCTCGGTGTCGCCCTGGGTACGGAAGGTGTGGCGCTTCTCGAGATCGGCGCGCAGCTCGACGTAGTTGTAGATCTGGCCGTTGAACACCACCCAGACCGTCTCATCCTCGTTGGCGATGGGCTGGGTGCTGCCGGCGATGTCCACGATGCTCAGGCGGCGCGATCCGAGCGCGACGTGCTCGTCACGGTAGATGCCGTCCTCGTCCGGGCCGCGATGGAAGAGGCACGCCGTCATCGGATCGACCGTGTCGAGGACGCTCGATCCCGCGCCGAGACTGAGCGCTCCAGCGATGCCACACATCTCGGCACACCTCCAGGCGGACGGACGGACTGTACCAGACGGGTGTCGCCAGGCAGGAAGTTTTGGGCCACAGCCTGCCGGCTGGGCATGATGACGCCGGCGAGATTCGTTCGGAACGATCAGGTCCACCCAAGACGACCACGAATGAGCAGACGATCCTGTAGACAAGGGCTTGCGGGCGGTGTATTCTGAGGATGTCACAAGTGACGGCCCTGCGACGGGACGTCAGCCAGGGCGATGGGCCGACCCGCAAGGGGCGCCGCGCTGGTTCAGTTAGCGAGATGACGGTCAACGTCTCGCGAGCCGAGTGATCGGGAGCCTGGGGGGCGAAAGCTTTCCAGGCTCATCGCATTTAAGCCGGCTGACGGCGTGCTGCGCCCGTCGGCTGCCGCCGTTGGCTGCATTCTGGCAAGCAGGCCTGCACAGACGCCGCGACCGCCCGCGCCTGACGGCCCCGACCGCCAATGGACGATACTCCTGCCGGCAGGCCCGCCGTTTGCCGCTGCGGAGTTGCAGTTGCCATTATGTGCAACTAGTATCTCGGTCAGGGTTGGCGCTGCCGCGCCCCTGTGAGCCTGGCAGGTCGCCATGCCTGCCCGGCATCCTCACTGCATACCAGTGCCGGCACGGAGTCAGACGCGTGGAAAGCTCGCACCAGCACGGACACCACCACGACGCTACCCAGAGTCAAGGACATGCACACGGCCACGGCCACGGCCACGGCCACGAGCAGGGCCAGGGACACGGGCATGGGGACGGACACGCCCCAGCCGCCGCCGGTCATGCCCCAGCGGCCGAGGACTGGTTTGACGAGGACTTCGTCAAGGCCTGGCTCAAGGAGCAGGAGGTCCAGGCTGACGCGCGCCGCCGGCAGTTCGTCGCGCTGCGCGCCTTCATCCCGAAGAACCCGGACCAGGAGTTCCGCTACCTGAACCTCGGGGCGGGGTCCGGGGCGCTGGACGCCATCCTGCTGGAGCAGTTCCCAGGCGCGAACGCCGTGGTGCTGGACGCCTCGCTCACCATGCTGAGCGCCACCCGCAAGACACTGGCCCGCTTCGGCGAGCGCGTCGAGTACATCCAGGCCGATCTCTCCTCGCCGGAGTGGCTGGGGGCCGTCGAAGGGCCGTTCGACTTCATCATCTCCACCCAGACGATCCACCTCCTACGCCACAGTCGGCGCATCCGCGAGCTGTACCGCGAGATCCTCAAGCTGACCGGCCACGGCGGCACGTTCCTGAACATGGACTACGTGCGGCCGGCCCGCGCCGAGCTGGCGCCGCTGGCAGACTGGATCGCGCGTGACGCTGAGGCGGGGTTCGCGCCGAGTGACGGCAGCGTCGGCCTGCCGGCCACCATGCTCGAACAGCTGGGCTGGCTGAGCGAGGCCGGCTTTGGCTGCGTCGAGGTCTACTGGAAGGCGATGGATCTGGCGCTGTTCGGCGCGATCCGCGACCATCTGCACATGCCGTGGGGCCATGGCAGCGCGCCAGCCTCCGGCCATTCGCACGGATGATGGCGGCACGGGTGGGAACTGAGGCATGACGCACGAGCATTCCGGGAACGCCCACGCCCACAGCGGCTTTGCCGGCGTCCACTCGCACGACGGCGGCGCTCCGCACTGGCACGACGAGTTCGGCGAGCACCTCTACGAGGACTTGAGTCCGGAGGAGTTCGCCGCCCGCCAGTTGGACTGGCAGAAGCACAACGTCCAGATCGTCACCGTCGGGATCGATATCGGGTCGTCCACGACGCACGTGATGTTCTCCAAGATCTACCTGCAGCTCGTCGGCGAAGCGCCAGACGTGCGGGGCGTGGTGGTGGCCCGCCAGATCCTATGGCAGTCGCCGATCTGGCTGACACCGTACCTGTCGGATAACACCATCGACATCGAGGCACTGGATGCCTACTGCGCGGAGGCGTACCAGGCCGTCGAAGCCACCCGCAACGAGATCGATTCGGGCGTGGTGATCCTGACCGGCGAGGCGCTGAAGCGGGTCAACGCGCGGTCCATCGCCCGGATGTTCGCCGCCGAGGCCGGCAAGTTCGTGTGTGCCTCGGCCGGGCACCACATGGAAGCGGTGCTGGCGGCGAACGGCTCGGCCACGGTGGCCCGTTCGCGGCGCGACAAGCGGACGCTCTTGAACATCGACATCGGCGGCGGCACCACCAAGTTTGCGCTGGTCCGCGATGGCGTCGTCGAGGCGACGGCCGCCGTCGCCATCGGGGCGCGCGTCGTCGCGCGGGACGAGGACGGCCGCCTCACACGGATCGACGAGCCGGCCCGGCTGGTGGCCGAGGAGCTTGGCATCTCCCTGACGCTGGGCGAGGCGCTGGAGCAAGCTGACGAGAACCGCATCGTGCGGGCCTGGACGGACATGCTGGTCAGCATCGTCAAGCTGGAGCCGCCGACGGGCCTCGTCGCGAAGCTGATGCTGACGGACCCGCTGCCAACGCACCTGCCGCCGCGGGCGCTGACGTTCTCCGGCGGCGTGGCCGAGTTCATCTACGAGCGCGAGGAGCAGGATTTTGGCGACCTGGGCCAGCCGCTCGCGAAGGCGATCCGGCAGGCGCTGAACCGCAACCGGTTCGGGCTGCCGTCGCTGGTTCACCCGAGCCTGGGGATCAGGGCGACGGCGGTGGGCGCGTCGCAGTTCAACGTGCAGGGCGGCGTCAACGCCTACGTGCCGGACGAGTCGTTCCTGCCGCTCTACAACGTGCCGGTGCTGGTCCCGCGCATCGACCTTGAGGGGGACGTCCCGTCTGAGACGATTGCCGCGTCCATCCACGACGCACTGACCCGCGCGGATATCGTGGAGGGCGAGCAGCCGCTGGCGCTGGCGTTCCGCATCCTGAGCGACGAGCCGCGGCCGTCGCTGCTGCACGCCCTGGCCGAGGGCATCCGGGCCGCGCTGCCCCACACCATTGCCGGCGCCGCACCGCTGGTGCTGGTCGTCAACCAGGGCGTGTCGAACACATTCGTGCGGCCGTCCACGGACGCGCACGCGCTGTCGGCGCACCGGCCGGCGGTGGCGGTCGGCTCGCGGCTGAAGGAGGAGTTGGGCGCGGCGTGCCACACGATCGCGATGGAGAACGTCCACCTGGCCGAGTTCGACTTCATCGACGTGGCCCCGGTGCTGCGCCCGAGCGAGGTGGTGCCGGTCACGGTGAAGTCGTTGCTGTTCGCGGGCGGGCTGGACCGCCGGAGCGTCAAGCAGGCGTTGATCGACGCGGCGCTCGGGCGGTAGCGCAGCAGCCCACGCCCGTCATCCCGACCGACGCGAGGCACGGCTGCCTACCTCCCGTCATCCCGGCCGACGCGAGGCACGGCTGCCTACCTCCCGTCATCCCGACCGTAGCGAGGCACGAGCGACGTGGAGGGATCTTCCCATGACGCCAGCACTGGCCCGGAAAGCGCCCGTGACGCCGCTGTGATCCTGATGTTGCGGAAAAGGGTAGACACCGGCCGTCAGATGGCGTACAGTAGAGACGTCACATCTGAGCGCGCCGCGAGGATGACGCTCCACCCGAGACAGCAGGCCGGCCCGCAAGGGAAACGCTGGGAGGGTGTTGGTGACGAGGCGGAGGTCAGCCTCGATCCCGCGTGACCGAAACGGCCTGGAGGGCGTAAGCTTTCCAGGCCGTTTTGCTGCCTGCCGCTCGCCCTGAGTTTTTGCCCTGGCTGCTCGAAGCTGGCATCATGGGACTACGGAACGCGGCGCCGGCTGCGCGAACTCCAGCCCCAGGAGCAGGCCCATGATCAGCACTGGCGGCGGCGGGGGACTCCCGTCCTTCAACAGCCCGACCGAGGCCATCATCCTGGTGGTGGTGGTCGCCGTCATCGCCTTCGTGGCGTTCAAGTTCTTCAACAGCTAGCGCTCTATCACGCTGAACGCGATGGCTGTCAACACCCCCTGTCATCCCGAGCGAGTGAGCTTGCGAACGACATCGAGGGATCTTCCCTCTCGGCTCGCTCAGGTTTGGCTGGGGAAGATCCCTCCACGTCGCTCATGCCTCGCTTCGGTCGGGATGACAAGGGTGCTGTGTACCCATCATGTACAGCATGGCCGAGTGCTGGCCCGCACCGAGGCTGCTCACCGTGCTGTAGCTGCTTCCGGAATCCGCTCCTGCCGTGTGCGTGGGTGTACGGTCACGGTGATCTCGCCGTCCAGTGCATCGACAATCCGCTGAGCGCGCTCGATGCTGATCCCGTGATACGTATGTCGCTCATCTTTTGAGACCTGTGCCTCGTTGATGCCGAGGCGCTCGGCAAGCTGCCGCTGCGTGATGCCCCGTGCGAGACGAAGCGCGCTCAAGCTGAGGCCGAGATTGGTCAGCGAGGGCAGTGGGCGGATCTCTCCCTGCCGCGCCTGCTCGCACCAGCGTAGCTCACTCTCGATCTGATCCTGCATGGCAAGCAGCGGAGGCGTAGTTGGATCACACCCTGCAGCCCAGAAGTGCAGACCTCGACAGCGTGATGGCTGCCGAGGTCTCAGAAGGCGGGCAGGCTATGCCCCCGGTCAGCCGACGTCCAGCGGCAGGTCCGGGCGGCTGCCCCACTCCTCCCACGAGCCGTCGTAGATCTCGACGTTCGAGTACCCGAGCATCCGCAGCACCAGCGCCGTGTGCGCCGCCCGCACCGCGCCCTGGCAGTAGGTGATCGTTCGCCTGTCGGGCGTCACCCCGGCCGCCTCGTACATCGCGCGGATCTCGGCGGCCGGCTTGAAGGTGCGGTCCGTCTCCCAATTGAGCACGTCCTGCCAGAGCACGCGGACGGCCCCTGGGACCCGGCCGCCGCGCGCAGCCCGCACCTCTTCGCCGGTGTACTCGGTCAGGCGGCGCACATCCAGGATGACGGCGTTCGGGTCGTCCTTCGCGGCGAGGACACGGTCGGCTGTCACCAGCACGTCGGCCGGGCCGGCCAGCGGGGTGAACGTCGCGGCGCGGGCCTCGCCCGGCTCGGTGGAGAGCGGCCGGCCCTCCTGCTGCCACTTCGTCAGGCCGCCCTCGAGGATGCGGATGCCGGCCTCGTGCCCATGCACCAGCATCGCCAGCCACAACCGCGAGGCCGCGTGGCCGCCCTCGTCGTCGTAGGCCACCACCAGCATGTCGTCGCCGATGCCGTGGCCTTCCATCACCTGCCGCATCTGCTCGGCGCGGGCCATCTTGAAGGCGATGGGGTTCTCCTTCGTCGCCACTTCGCTGTAGTAGAAGTGGATGGCCCCGGGGATGTGCCCCTTCGCGTACTCCTCGTGCCCCTTGCGCCCGTCAAAGTAGGTCCGGCAATCGACGATCCGGATCTTCGGATCGTCCAGGCGGCCGGCCAGCCACTCGGTGCTGACCAGGAAACTGTCGCGGTCGGCCCAGCCGTCCGTGCTTGCTCCACCCATCGTGGTGTGCCTCCCAGGGACGTGCATCGGCCCGCAGCTGCGTCCGATGCGCTCGCTGCCCGGAACTGTAGCCACGGACGGCCAGCGATGGCACCCTCGCCCCATTCGGCGTGACGCGCGATGCGGGCGCGGATGGTGACTCTGGAGGTGCGGTGGGCGGTCGGACATGAATCTCGGTCGGGCGCAGGCACGGGCACGGTACACTTGAGACAGGAAACGGGCTGATGCCGCGCCGGGCAGGCGTCTGGCGACGGGCATCCGTCGGGAGGGCCGTCCATGGGGCTGCAGCCGCTCATCGTGCTGGGCGTCGTCGCCCTGCTCTTGCTGATGCTGCTCACCGCCACCATCAAGGTGGTGCAGGAGTACGAGCGCGGCGTGGTGTTCCGCCTGGGCCGGTACGTTGGGGCGCGCGGCCCGGGCCTGATCCTCTTGCTGCCCTACATCGAGCGGATGATCAAGGTTGACTTGCGCGTCATCACGATGGACGTCCCCTCACAGGAGGTCATCACCCGCGACAACGTGACCGTCAAGGTCAACGCCGTCGTCTACTTCCGGGTGGTCGATCCGGGGGCCGCCGTCACGCGGGTGGCGGACTTCATCCGGGCGACCTCGCTGATCGCGCAGACGACGCTCCGGAGCGTGCTTGGACAGGTCGAGCTTGACGACCTGCTGGCCAACCGCGAGCGCGTCAACGAGGAGCTGCAGCGCATCATCGACGAGCAGACGGATGCCTGGGGTGTGAAGGTCACCTCGGTGGAAGTCCGCGATGTCGAGCTGCCGGACGCCATGAAGCGGGCGATGGCCCGGCAGGCCGAGGCCGAGCGCGAGCGGCGCGCCAAGATCATCCATGCCGAGGGCGAGTATGCCGCCGCCGAGCAGCTTGCCGCCGCCGCCCGGGTCATTAACAGCCAGGAAGCCGGCCTCCAGCTGCGCTACCTGCAGACGCTGACCGAGATCTCGTCAGAGCGCAACCAGATGGTCGTTTTCCCGCTGCCCACGGACCTGCTCAAGCTACTCGCCAACGTGCTCGGGAAGAACGGCAAGTAAGTCGCTGTTCGTAGAGGGTGGCTCGGCGTTCGCACAGGCGCGGGCCGGGCATCCGATCCATGCTGGATCCAGGAGGAGCAGATGTACGACGTTGCCATTGTCGGAGGCGGGACTGCCGGCGCGAGCGCGGCAACCTTTGCCGGCCGAGCGGGCCTCCAGACCGTGGTCATCGACGCGGACAAGGGCATGACCCGGCGGGCCATGCTCTACAACCACCTCGGGTTCCCGGAGGGTGTGACCGGGCCGGACCTCGTGGACCGGGGGCAGCAGCAGGCCGAGCGGGCTGGCGCAGCCTGGCTCAAGACGGATGTGAGTGGGGTCGAGGCGCGCGACGGCGGGTTTGCCATCAGCACGAGCGACGGCCAGACCGTCGAAGCTCGCGAGATCCTGCTGACGCTCGGGGCCAACCTCGATGTGGCGAAGGCGGCGGGTCTGGAGACACGTCCAGGCACCGAGCCGCGCATCGCCGAGGTCATCGCGGTGGACGCCGACGGGCGCACCAGCACGGCAGGCATCTGGGCGGCCGGCGTCTGCGCCGGGGCGAGCGTCCACACCATCATCACCGCCGGCGAAGGCGCACGGGTCGCCATCAACATCATCAGCGGCCAGAAAGGTCAGCGCTGGGTAGACCACGACCGTCTGCCCTGAGCGTCACCACGCTTCACACAGGCAATGGCCCGGACTGATTCGTCCGGGCCATTGCCTGTTCGTTGGTGTACCCGAAGCATCATGGAACGGGCGGTCGGGGGTTGAAACCCCCGCCTACACGCATTCAGTCGCTGCGCGACGGCCGTCGGGAACGGCAGGCACTGGTGCGACTGGAGCGTCGCGCAGCGACTGCAGGATCGTAGGCGGGGCTTTCAAGCCCCGACGCCGCCGCACGACGCGCTCAACATACGATTGCACTGGTAGCAGCATCAGGGCGATGGCATGTTCATTGGTGTCCCCGAAGCATCATGGAACGG
>JADZEM010000019.1 GCA_020850535.1 Chloroflexota bacterium | reverse complement strand
TGCCGACGAGCCTGGAGAGGCCGACCGCATCGACCTGGGCGCCGCGCCCGCGGGCGTACTGGGTGAGGACGGCCGGATCGAAGCGGAGGGACTGCGCGCCGACCTGGATGAGGTCGCCGGGGCGGAGATCGGCGCGGTCGACGCGGCGGCCGTTGACGAAGATGCCGTTGGTGCTGCCGAGATCCTCGACGCGGAAGGTCTGGCCGAGGCGGCGGACGAGGGCATGGCGGCGTGAAACGCGCGGATCGCGCAGGACGAGGTCGTTGCCGTCGTCCCGCCCGATGGTCACCACGTCCTGCGTCGGCTGGAGCGCCAGGGCTATCGGCTCGTTGGCGAGCGGTGCGCCCCCGTCTCTGAACGGTGATCCGGCCCCGAACGCCTGCCCGGCGATGGTCTGCCCGCCCCACGATGGCGGACCGCCCGCTGCAGGCCCGCCGGTCGGCGCCTGTTCGCCAGGCCTCGCCCATCCGTCCGACGAATAGTGTCCCGGCCCAGGGCCGCCCTCCCAGGGATTCGCCGGCGGCCACCCGGTTGATGCTGGCGGCAGCGGCGAGCCCTGCTGCTGGGCGATCCGCTCGGCTGCCAGGCGGTTGGCAGCCTGTTCCAGCCCCTGGAACTGCGCGGCGAGCAGGTCGAAGTCAGATCGGTGGAGCGCCCAGACGTGTCCGTCCACCAGCGCGGTGACCGTCGCCGAACGCGGCTGCTGGGTCAGGACGGCGATCTCTCCGACGACGGCGCCGGCCCCAAGCTCGGCAAAGCGGACGCTGCGCCCGCTGATGACGGCGTCCACGGCAAACCGTCCACGCTCGACGACGAACATCTCGTCGCCAGGGTCACCCTGCCGACACAGCAGCGCTCCGGACGGGATCGCCCGTGGGACGAACCGCGCCGCCGCGAAGGCGAGCGCATCCGCTGACCACCCGGCGAACAGCACCGACCGGGAGAGCACCATCGCGGCCAGCCCCGGCGCGGCCGGCGCGGGTGGCTGCTGCCAGTCCGGCGACATCACAGCACGCCTCCTGGCCGCACGGCCGTTCCGGCCGCCTCGTCGTCCACCGGCCTCAGCGCAGGCGTGCCCATAGCACCGCGATGGTCAGGTACAGCGCTGCCAGCATCACGACCAGCAGCGTCGTCAGCTCCGGTGGCAAGTCGGGACGGGTCAGGATGACCGCCACCCCGAGCGACAGCGCCGCCGCCACCACCATCTTGAGCCGCCGGTTCCAGGCCCGGCGGACCCGCGGCGCTTCGAACGTGTGGACCGTGACCGTGAAGCTGCCATCCACCATGTTGGCGAGCAACTGCCGCATCTGTCCGGGGCCGTCCCGCTGCAATTGCACGCCGCTCAGGGCGATCTGCTGGAGGTTGGACGGGTCCAGCGAGCGGTACAGCTCCTCGGTGCGGAGCCGCTCGAAGAAGCGCCGCCCGACCGAGCGGAGATCGGCCGAGGCTTCCAACTGATGGGCCACGCTCTCGGCCACCAGCAGCGCCCGATAGATCGACACCACCACCGATGGCACGCGCAGGCCGTTCCGCCGCGCCGCCTGCATCACGGCGATCATCCACTGGGCAATAGGAGACGGCTCGTTGACCGCCGACGCACCGGCGCGCATCTCGTTGCTGGCGCGCAGGCGGCTCATCCAGCGCCAGCTCTCGGAGAAGAATTCGGTGCGGAACGCCGTCATGTCGGTGTCTTCGCTCGGCACCAGGATCTCGGAGGCCGCCCGGTACATCTGCTCGACATCGCTGCGGTAGACGGCGTCCAGGTAGCGCAGCAGCCGCTCGCGCATTGTGCCGTCCCAGGCGACGCACAGCCCGAAATCGACGTACCCGATGCTCGAATCCTCGAACACGAACAGGTTGCCCGGGTGCACGTCGGCGTGAAAGAAGCGGTAGCGGAAGATCTGGCGCAGGGTGGCCGTCAGCAGATTCTCGGCCACGGCCTCACGGTCGATGCGGGCCACCGCTTCGGCCCAGATGCCGCCGGTGCCGCCGCGCTGCACGTCAAGGACGGCGCTGAGCGGCACGCCCCGGACCAGCTCCGTCGTCTCGACGCGCGGCCCGCAGAAGGCCGGGAACGGCTCCGGAATGCGCTCGATGGGGCTGTCCGCAGCCTCGCGGTGCAAGACGGTCACGTTTGCCAGCGAGTTGCGGAAGTCGACCTCGGCGAGCATCCAGCCGCGCAACTCCTCGGCAAGGTCGCGCGGCGAGACGGCCCGCAGGATGCCGGCGGAGGCCAGCACGCCGATCAGCATCCTGATCCGCCCCAGGTCGCGCTCGACCTGCGCCCGCACTCCTGGCCGCTGCACCTTGACGGCCACCTCGGTCCCATCCCGAAGCTGGGCGCGATAGGTCTGCGCGACGGCCCCCGAGCCGATAGGCTCCGGGTCGATGGCCGCGAACAGATCCTCGGGGTCGGCCCCGAGATCCTCGCGGATGACCTGGCGAACGACGGCCCACGGCGCGGGCTCGACCCGGTCGAACAGGCGCATCAGCTCGTCGGCGTACTCGCGGCTGATCAAGTCGGGCTGCAGCGCCAGGTACTGCCCGATCTTGATCCAGGTCGGGCCGAGCCGTTCCAGCCGCCGTCTGAAGCCGGCCGGCCCGCCGACCAGCCGGCCGAACAGGGAGCGCGACGGCCGTCGCTCGATCACGCGCGGGCCTCGGCCAGGATGGCGCTGCCGAACACGGGGATCGCCCCGAGCAGCATCGCCGTCCGCCATGTTGGCTCCAGCGCCGAGCCCAGCCCGGCCACGGCCAGCGACACGGCGACCAGCGCCAGGGTCAGGGCGCGGGCGTGCCGGTCGCGGTTGCGCGCGGTCGGCTCAGCGGCGTGGACGACAGCGTTCAGCTTCAGCTCGCCGCGGCTCTCCAGGGCGAGCACCTGGGCGGCGCGGTCAAGCTCGCCGCTGAGCACCGCCACGATCTGTTCGGCGATCGCGTCTCGGAACACCGTCCAGGCCTCGTCGATGGGGTCCGGGCCGTAGGCATCGAAGAACTGGCGCTGGACGCCGATCAGGTCAAACGTCGGCGACAGCCGAAACGCCGAGGCGTTCAGGGCGACGAGCGTCCGCCAGAACAGCAGGTTGTTGAGCGTCACGCGCAGCCGGTGCCGTCGAAGCAGCTCGAAGACGGCGCTGGATGACCGGGCGATGTGGCGCTCGGCCGGTGACGTGTGCGGGTCGCGGTGCGCCTGGTACAGCCGCTCCAGTATCAGGTAGGCCTCGCGCTGAAACGCCACGACGTCGCTGTCAGGATCGGTGACGATCAGCCGCTCGTACTGGTAGATCGCCTCGCGGATGTCGCCCATCGCGAACGCCTGGAAGTGCCGCCGCCAGATCTCGCGCTCGCTGGGAGCCAGTTCGCCGAAGATCCCGAAGTCGATCAGCCCGACGCGGTTGTCTGCCAGGACGATGACATTGCCAGGGTGTGGATCGCCGTGGAAGAAGCCCGTCACGAACAACTGGCGCAGCGAGATGAACGCCAGCCGCCGCATCACCACGTCGAGATCGACGGTCGGATAGGCCTCGGCCAGCCGCTCCCGGCCGCCCTCGTCCAGCAGCTTCTGGATCTGAACGGCGTTCGGACCGTCGAGCAGCTCGAGCGTCAGCACGCGGGACGTGCTCAACTCCCAGAAGACGGCCGGGACGACCTCGTAGTCGAGGGCCAGCTCGCGGAGGCGGTCGGCGGTCTGCCCCTCCTGGGTGAAGTCCATCTCGCGCGTCGTCCAGGAGGCGAAGTCGTCCACCATATCGCGGAACGAGGCAAAGCCCGCGCCGCCCACGGCGTCGAACAGTGTGGCGACGCGGCGCAGGTTTCGCATGTCGGCGGCGAAGATGCGGCGGATGCCGGGCCGCTGCACCTTGACCGCCACATGCTGCCCATCCAGGGTGCGGGCGCGATGCACCTGGGCAATCGAACCGGCCGCCAGGGCGTCCGAGTCGAACTCGGCAAAAAGCTGGTCGATTGGCCGCCCCAGCTCCGCCTCGACGAGGGCGCGCGCCGTTTCGACGGGGCCGGCCGGCACGCCGTCGAACAGGTTGCCCAGCTCCTGGCAGTACGCCGCGGGCAGCACGTCGAAGCGCATCGCCAGGAACTGCCCGAGCTTCAGGTAGGTGATCCCGAGCCGTTCCAGCGCCAGGCGCAGACGGACTGGCCCGGACGGTCCGCGCGGCGGCAGACCGACCAGCCGCCGCAGAAACGGGCCGCCACCGAACCGCGGCAGCACGACGACGGCCAGCGTAGCCCGACGCAGATCGAGCAGTGCGCGGCTGAGCGCCCCGTCAGTGGCCATACGATGTCCGGTCATGCCCATCGCCGAGGCCAACAGTCCCCGCGCGCCGCGCGGCGGGCCGGGAGTTGATGAAGATCGACGAATGACTGCCGTAGAGGGCCTTCTCCGGGGGCCGGGGACTGCGGCCATCTGAACCGGCGCGAGTTCTCACGACGCGCCCCCCGCAAGCGCGTTCAGGCCCAGGTCCGCTGCGATGGCGGACAGCAGCCGTGGTCGGTGCGCCTGCAAGAAGAAGTGATCGCCGGGCACCATCCGCAGCGTGAACGACTCGGACGTGTGGTCGCCCCACCCGACGACATCGTCGCGGGCGACCGCCCCATCGCCAAGCCCGCCGAACGCCGAGATTGGGCACGTAAACGGCTCCTCAGGCACGTACTCGTAGACCTCGGTGAGCGTCAGGTCGGCCCGAATCGTCGGGATGAACATCCGCAGCAGGTCGGTGCTTTGCAGGATGGCCGGTGGCACGCCATTGTAGCGCTGGTTCAAGTGGGTCACAAGCTCCGAGTCGGGCAGCGTGTGCAGCGGCGTGCGCCAGTCCGGGAGGTGGGGCGCACGGCGTGCGGATGGGAACAGGTGGACCGGTTGCGGCAGCCCGTCTCGACGCAACTGCCGGGTCAGCTCGAACGCGACCAGCGCGCCCATGCTGTGCCCGAACAGGGCGAACGGGCGGTCGAGATGGGGCCGCATCGCCTCGATCAGCGGAAAGATCAGCGCCGCCATGTCGGTGCAGGGCGGCTCGCGGTACCGGGCCTCGCGCCCCGGTAGCTGGACGTGCCAGACCTCGACGGCGGGCGCCAGCGTGAGCGGCCATTCTCGGTAGATCATCGCGCCGCCGCCGCCGTAGGGCAGGCAGAACAGCCGGACCGCTGCCTCGGGCGACGGTCGCGGGCAGCGCACCCAGGCGGTCAACTGGCGCGGCACGGTCATCGAAACGGCGCTCCCTCAGAAGTAGTAGAGCGCAAGGCCGACCTGTATCCCCGAGCCAGCGCTGATGACCAGCCCAACCTCGCCGGCCCGTCCGAGGCCGCGTCGCCCCGCCTCGGCCAGCGCACACGGCAACGATGATGTGAAGAAGTCCTCGCCCCCCACGGCCACATCGACGACCCGAGCAAACGGCACGCCGAGCTGCTCTGCGAGCGCCTGGGAGAGCCAGGGCGTCACCTGCGGCGGCAGCACGACGGCGATGTCGTCCAGCGTCAGCCCGGCCGCGCTCAGGAATCGCGGCACGGCGTCGGTGATGCACTCCAGCAGCAGCTCGGCGATCCACGGATGCCGCTGCACGTCCAGGGCGAGCCGCCCGTCGCGTTCGCCCACGGTGATGCTCACCGCGTCGCGGTGCTCGGGGTAGGTGTACACCGCGAACGTGTCGAAGCCGACGGTCGGCGGGCCTGCGCCGTCCAGCAGCATCGCCGTGCCGACCTCGCGCACGCCGAGGCGCGGCCAGGACGGATCGTCGCCGTCCGAGTCCGCCTCGGACGCCACGATCATGCCAGCCCCGACCGTGCCCGCCGCGATGGCCGATGCGACCACCTGGCAGGCGTTGAGGAAGCCCAGCCCACCGTTCATCAGGTCGAACGCGAACGTCCGGGGTGCGGCAGCATCCAGGGCGTCCTCGTTCAGGCCGAGGTCGCAGGCGATCAGGGTCGCGATGGCCGGCTCGACGATCTGCTCCTCGCGGTACAGGCCGACATAGACCAGCAGCCCGACAGCCGAGCGTGCGTGTGCGGACTGGGCCAGACAGGCCTCGGCCGCCGCCCGCACCAGCCCTTGCGGATCGTGCCTGCGCTCGCCGGCGTCAGCCTGCCCGATGCTCTCGACGCGCACCCGCCGTGCCAGCTTCTGGAGGCGCGCGGGTGGGTCGCTGCCTGGGGCGCGGCCGTTCGCCGCCATCGGTCCGTCCGGACTGCGCCGTTGCCGATCCGGCAGGTCGTCGAACGTGTAGAGCGCCGTTCCGACCGTGATGCCCGACCCGCTGATGCTGAAGGCCAGATGCTCGCCGGAGCGGATGCGCCCGTCCGCGATGGCATCCTCCAACGCCACGAAGTGGGTGGTGGTGGCGGTGTTCCCGCGATCCGTCAGGTTGTCCACGCTCTTGCCGTTCAGCTCGACGGGATGGCCGAGCCGCACGGCGAGCTGTCGGGCGGCGTCCTGCAGCGACGTCCGCGAGGTCTGGTGCGGGATCACGTGGCCGAGGTCGTCCAGGGTCCAGCCTTGCCGGCCCAGGTGGGTAGTCAGGTGCTCTACGACCTGCGGAATGCTCGCCAGCGAGATCCGGATCGAGTCGGTGACCATGATCAGGCCGCCGTGCTCGCGGTCGGTCGGCTTGACGATGCAGAGCGAACTGTACTTTGCCAGGGTGTACAGCTCCAGTGCGTGAAAGCCGATGTCCGGGTTGTCGGTCAGCTCCAGGATGACCGCCGCGCCGGCGTCGCCCACGGTCAGGCAGGGGATGCGCTGGTCGATCACGCTGGAGATCTCGCGCTGCGCCGTCTGCATGACGTGGCTCGACCACTCGCCGCTGACCACCATCACGCGGCGTGCGCCGCCGGCCTTGAGCAGCGCCTCGGCGACGGCGATGCCGGTGAACATCCCCGCGCAGGCGTTGGTCACGTCGAAGACGAGGGCGTTGGTGAGACCCGTTTGCTGCTGGATCAGGAAGGCGAGCGTCGGCTCGACCAGCGCCATGCCCGGCGCGTGCGTCTTCGAGATCGAGCAGGAGATCAGCACGTCGATGTCGGCCGGGGCGTGCCGCGAGCGGGCCAGGCAGGCGCTCACGGCCTCCCGCGCCAGGTCGAGCGCCGTCTGGCCGGGGCTGGCGATCCGCCGCGAGCGGATGCCGGTCAGCCGTTCCAGGGGGATCGGCAGCGGCAGCTTGCAGCCGGCCAGCACCTCGTCGGTAGTCACCGCGTTCGGCGGCAGGTAGACGCCCAGGCTCTCGATGAGGACATTCATCGCCCGTGACCTCGCGCAACCGCCGCCCCGACTGCTGCGTGCGGCTCATCGTCTGACGAGGCCGGTGCGGCCTCCAGTGCTCGCGCTGCGTTGTCGTGCCCGGCGGACCCGTCGGCCGGCCGGTCAGTCGGCGTCGATGTATCCGCGCCGGGCGCGCCAGGCTGCGCGGCCAACTCGCTGAGGGCCGCGATGGTCGGATAGGCGAACAGCAGGTCCGCCGTCAGCGGGATGCCCTCGGCGTTGGCACGGGCGGCCACGGCGATGCTGGCGAACGACGCCCCGCCAAGGTCGAAGAAGCTGTCGTGGATGCCGACGCGCTCGACCTGCAAGACCTCGGACCAGATCGCGGCCAGCGTCGCCTCGGCCACGGTGCGCGGCGGCTCGTAGGTCACGTCAAGGCTGGGCCGGTTCCCGGACGGCTCCGGTAGTGCCCGCCGGTCGATCTTGCCGCTCGGCGTGCGGGGCAGCTCGTCCAGCCAGACCAGCGCGCTCGGCGTCATGTAGTCGGGGAGCGTCCGTGCCAGGAAACGGCGCAGCTCGCTGATGGTCGGCGGCTCGGCGTCTCGCGTTTCCTCGATGGCGTTGCGCCGTGCGACGACGTACCCGACCAGCTGCGCGACGCCCTGATGGTCTGGCCGCGCGATCACCGCCGCCTGCTCCACGCTCGGATGCCGCAGCAGCGCCGCCTCGATCTCGTCCGGCTCGATGCGGAACCCGCGCACCTTGAGCTGCCGGTCAACTCGCCCGAGCAGCTCGATGGCGCCGTCAGCTCGGAAGCGGGCGCGGTCGCCCACCCGGTACATGCGCCCGTCCGGATCGTCGGCGAACGGATCGGTCAGGAACCGCTCGGCAGTCAGCGTCGGCTGCTGCAGGTAGCCCCTCGCGACGCCGACACCGCCGAGGTACAGCTCGCCCGGCACGCCGAGCGGGACCGGCTGACGCGCATCGTCCAGGATATAGGCGCGGCGGTTCGGGAGCGGCCGGCCGATGGTCGGCTCGTGATTCGCGCCCCGCTCGATCAGCGCCCAGGTGGAGTAGACCGAATCCTCAGTCGGGCCGTACAGGTTGTAGACCGCTTCGACGCCCGGCTGCTGGTAGGCTGCCTGGGCCAGGGCGTTGGGCAGCGTCTCGCCGGCCAGCGCCACGGCACGCACCGATGCTGGCAGTCGGTAGTCACGGAGGAGCGCACCGAGCGCAGACGGCACGGTGTTGACCAGCGTGACTCGATCGGCGGCCGGGGCCGTCGGCAGGTGCAGAATCGAATCGACCAGGATCACCGCGCCGCCGACCGTCAGCGGCGCGAACAGCTCGAACACCGAGAGGTCGAAGCAGACCGAGGTTGACGCGAGTGTGCCGCGCAAGAGTTCCGCCCCGACCTGCTCGTGCGCCCAGGCGGCCAGCGCCACCGGCCCGCGATGCGGGACCATCACGCCTTTCGGCTGGCCGCTCGAGCCCGACGTGTAGATCACGTAGGCCAGGTCGTCTGGCGAGCCGTGGCGGCTCGGATTGGCCTCGTCGGCATCCGAGTCGGGGCCCAGGTCGTCCAACAGCAGGCACGCTGCGCCGCCGGCCTCACCGTCGAGCGCGCCGACCGTTGCCTGCTCGGCCAGCACGACGGCCGGACGGGCGTCGTCGAGCATCGTGGCGACGCGGGCAGGCGGATAGGCTGGGTCGAGCGGCACGTAGGCGCCGCCGGCCTTGAGGACGCCCAGGATGGCTGCCACCAGCGTCGGGGTGCGGCGCAGGCAGATGCCCGCCAGGATGTCCCGGCCGACTCCGAGGGCCCGCAGCCGCCGCGCGATGCCGTTCGCGCGCCGGTTCAGCTCGCGGTAGGTCACCCGATCCGAGCCGTGGATGACCGCTGGCGCATCTGGCGTGCGCGCCGCTTGCGCCTCGAAGAGGTCCGGCAGGCAGGCGTCTGACGAGTATGGCGCTGCCGTGTCGTTCCAGCCGTACAGCTGCTGGACTCGTTCCGCGCCCGTCAGCATGCGGGCCTCGGCTACCGGCCGGTCGGCGTCTGCGAGCGCGCTCTCGAGCAGCCGCCCGAGGTGCGTGGCCAGTCGGGCCATCGTGTCGGCGTCGAACAGGTCGGCGTTGTACTGGAGCCGGCCGACCAGCTGGCCGCGCACCTCGGACATCAGCAGCATCAGGTCGTACGGAGCGCCGCGCTGCTCCCAGGTCAGCAGCTCCAGACCGGGCGTGTCGGCATCGCCCGGCGCTCCTTCGAGCAGGCCCGAGCGATACCAGATGAACAGCGTCTGGACGAGCGGCGTGATGCCAGGATCGCGAGTCGGCTGGAGGCGCTCGACCAGCAGTGAGAACGGGAAGTCCTGGTGGTCGAGCGCCTCCAGCAGGGTGTCACGCGCCTGCCGTACGAGGTCGCGGAGGGACGGGCCGCCCGTCAGATCGAGCCGAAGCGGCAAGAAGTTGACGAGGTAGCCGACCGTCCGGGCCAGGTCGGCCTGCCCGCGCCCGGCCATCGGCGATCCGATCAAGATGTCCTGCTGGCCCGTGTGCCGCCCCAGGACGGCTGCGTACGCCGCCAGCAGCGTGGCGTAGAGCGTCGCGCCCTCGGCGCGGGCCATCCTGTGCAGCCGGACCGTCAGATCGGCGCTGAGCGTGAAGTCGTGGAGCGCTCCGCGCGAGGTCTGGACGCGGGGCCGGGGGCGGTCCGTGGGCAGGGACAGGACCGGCAGATCGCCAGACAGCTTGCGCCGCCAGTACGCCCAGAGGCGCGCGCCGTCTGGTCCGGCCAGCAGGCTCGCCTGCCAGCGCACGAACGCCGAGTACGGTGTGGGTTCAGGCAGGACCGCGGGCTGACGCAGTGACGCCGCCTCGTAGAGGGCGCGCAGCTCGCCCACCAGCACCTCGACCGACCAGAAGTCCACGGCAATGTGGTGGACGACCAGCGCCAGCACGTAGCCGTTCGGGCCGCGGCGGTAGACGGTGACGCGCAGCAGCGGCCCCTGCTCCAGGTCGAAGGCCGTGTCGGCGTCGGCGGCGATCCGTGCGCGCAGCTCCGAGTCGGACAGGGAGTCGGCAGGGAGGACTGCGAACGCTGCGTGGCCTGTCGGATCGATCCGCTGGAAGGGCCGACCGTCCTCGGCCAGCAGGTAGCCGGTTCGCAGCGACTCGTGGCGCGCCACAAGCTGATGGACCGCCGTTTCCATCGCAGCGGCGTCGAGCGGCCCGGTCAGGCGGCTCGCGAAGAGGATATGGTAGGCCGTGCTGCTCGGCGCGAGCTTCTGAGTGAGCCACAACGCCTGCTGGCCGGAGGAGAGGGGCAGCAGACCGCCATCGTCGCCCGCCGGCTCACCTGGCCGCACGTCGAGCGCCCCCGCCGGTCCCGCCTCAGACGCCCGCCCCTGCTGGAGCCCGACGAGGACGTCGCTCAGGTCGCGGATGCTCGGACCCTGGAGGAACACCGTCAGCGGAAGCTGAACGCCCAGCCGGCGCAGCACGCTGTTGCGGAGGTCCATGGCCATCAACGAGTCCAGTCCGAGATCCGTCAGCGGCTGGTCGGCGTCGATCCGCGTGGCCGGCCGCCCGAGCGACTGTGCCACGGCATCCGTGAGGAAGGCGACGAGATCGAGGTCCGGTAGCGCGGTCGTCTCGACGGCCGGCTCGGGCGGCGGTGCATCGCGCCGGGCTTCGGTTGGGCGGCTGTCGATCCAGAAGCGCTCGCGCTGCCACGGATAGCGCGGCAGCCGCACGCACCGTCCGCCGTCTGGAAAGAGCGTCGTCCAGAGCACGTGCTCGCCGCGCACGTACGACGCTGCGAGGGCGTGCGGGGTCTGCGTGACGACCGTGCCCGCCTGACCCACTTCCGCGCCGACGTGCAGGCCCGGGTGCTGCTCGCCCCGCAGGTAGGCGTCGAGCGCCCGGACCAGCTCCTCGCGAGTCGCGCCGACCACCGCCAGCCGGCACGGATGATGGGCGCGGCGCAGGCAGGCGGTGTAGGCGATGTCCTCAAGTGCGTCGCTGCTCCCCGCCGGGCCGAGATACGTCCGGTACGCATCCGCAAACGCCCGGAGCGCCGCCGGCGTGCGCGCTGAGATCGGGAGCACGAGCGGCTCAGCCGAGGACGCCGAGGCCCGACGCCCGTCCTTCGAGCCGTCGCCTTCGACCACCACGTGCGCGTTCGTGCCGCTGAAGCCGAACGCGCTGACGCCCGCGATCCGCCGGCCCTCGACGCCAGTCCACGGCGTGAGCCGCGTCGGCGCCTCGAACGGCAGCTCGGCCCAGGGGATGTATGGGCTGGGCCGCTCGAGGTGCAGGTGTGGCGGAATCTGGCCGTGGTCCAGGCTCGCCACCACCTTCAGCAGTCCGGCCACGCCGGCCGCGCCTTCCAGGTGCCCGATGTTAGTCTTGATCGAGCCGAGCGCCACCGGCCGGCCGGCCGGCCGGCCAGCACCGAGCACCGCGCCCAACGCCTGCACTTCGATGGGGTCGCCCAGGGGCGTGCCGGTGCCGTGGGCCTCGATGTAGGTCACGTCGGCGGGAGCGACGCCCGCGCGGGCGAGCGCGGCACGGACGACCGCTTCCTGGGCGGGGCCGTTCGGGGCGGTCAGGCCGTTGGTGTGGCCGTCGTGGTTGACCGCCGAGCCGCGAATGATCGCCAGCACCCGGTCGCCATCGGCGCGAGCGTCGGAGAGGCGCTTCAAGACCACCACGCCGCAGCCCTCGCCCCGACCGTACCCGTCCGCCGCCGCCGAGAACGTCTTGCAGCGACCATCGGGCGCGAGCGCGTGGGCCTTGGTCAGGAACAGGCTGGTCTCGGGCGCGAGGATCAGGTTGACGCCGCCGGCCAGCGCCAGGGACGACTCGCCGCCGCGGAGGCTCTGGCAGGCCAGATGCACCGCCACCAGCGAAGACGAGCACGACGTATCGACGGCGAGGTTCGGACCGTTCAGCCCCAGCAGGTAGGAGATCCGCCCGACGGCGATGCTCGACGCCACGCCCGTCCCCGAGTAGGCGTCGATCTCGTCGACGGCCCCCGATCCGATGTGCAGACGGGCGTAGTCGCTGCTGC
This sequence comes from Chloroflexota bacterium, assembly GCA_020850535.1. NCBI lineage: Bacteria > Bacillati > Chloroflexota > Chloroflexota bacterium. The sequence continues at coordinate 69,296 of JADZEM010000019.1, read as the reverse complement.
AGATGCCCATGAAGACGCCGGTCTGGCTGCCGGCCAGCCGATCCACCACCTGCCCGGCGTCTTCCAGCGCCTCCCAGCACACTTCGAGCAGCAGGCGCTGCTGTGGATCCATCCGCGTCGCCTCGCGGTGCGCGATGCGGAAGAAGTCGGCGTCGAAGCCGTCGACGCGGTCCAGGAAGCCGCCGGTCCGCGCCACGATCTTGCCGGGCGCGTCCGCATCGGGGTCGTGCAGATCTTCTACAGACCAGCGGTCGGCCGGCACCTCGGAGATGGCGTCGACGCCGTCGTGCAGGAGCCGCCAGAGGGCGTCTGGCCCATCGGCGCCCGGCAGGCGGCACCCGACGCCGACGATGGCAATCGGCTCGTCGGCAGCCGGTGGAGGCGCGAGCGGCTCGGGCGCCTCCTCCGTCCATTCCGGTCCCAGCCGGCGGGCCAGCGCCTCGACGCTGGGGTAGTCGTAGGCAACCGTCGGCGGCAGGCGACGCCCGAGCCACGCCTCAAGCTCGCCCGACAGCCCGACGGCCTCGACCGAGGTCAGCCCGTACCGAACGAACGGCTCGCGCACGTCGATGGCGCCCGGGCCGACCTGGAGCGCCGCGGCGACCCGCTCCACCAGCCAGCGGCCGATCTCTTCGGTGGAGGGCTGCGGCTCGCTCGTGTCGTCGAGGTCGGTCAGGTCGCTGGTTGTCGTATCGGACTTCCCATCCGGGGAAGCGGCCATCCTCACGGGATCGAATCCGGGCTGGCTCCAGACGGCCACCGTAGACAGCGTCCCGTCGAGAAACGCCTGCCGGCAGGCGCGCCGCCGGATCTTGCCGCTCGACGTCTTCAAGATCGAGCCGGGCCGCACCAGCGCCACGGCGGCGAGCGGCGCATCGTGGGTCTGGGCCACGGCCGCGCGGATCGCGCCGGTGACGGCGTCGGCGTCGAGCCTTCGCGCATAGGCCGCCTCGATCTCCTGCACCACCACGAGCTGCTCGCCCTGGGCGTCGTCCACCGAGAAGGCGGCCACGCCGGCTGGACGCAGGGCCGGGTGGCTCCGCTCGACCGTCGCCTCGATGTCCTGCGGGTAGTGGTTCTTGCCCTTCAGGATGATGAGATCCTTGTGACGTCCGGTCACGTAGACCTGGCCGTCGTGCAGGAAGCCGAGATCTCCGGTCCGCAAGTACGGCCCGTCGCCGGTGTCGGAGCGGTGGGCGCGGAAGGTGGCTGCGCTCACCTCGGGCTGGTTCCAGTAGCCGAGCGCCACGGCCGGGCTGCTGACCCAGATCTCGCCAACCTGGCCGGCCGGGCAGCCGGTCAGCCGCTCGGGATCGGCGATGACGACGGTCGTGTCGTCCAGGGGCTGCCCGCAGCCGGCCAGCGGCCGCGCCGCGTCTCCCTGGGCCGGCTGGACGGTTCCCCGCTCCAGCGCGGCCGGTTCGACCTCCAGCGCGACGGGCGTGCTGATGTGCGGGCCGCCGCTGACCATCAAGGTGGCCTCGGCCATGCCGTAGCAGGGGTAGAGTGCCGATGAGCGCAGCCCGTACGGCCCGAAGCGCTCCGCGAACTGCCGCAGCGTCGCCACCCGGATCGGTTCCGCGCCGACGTAGGCCGTCGTCCAGGTCGAGAGATCGACGCCGGCAAGCTGCTCGGGCGCGATCTTCCGCAGGCAGTAGTCGTAGGCGAACGGCGGCCCGCCCGTGTGTGTCACGCCGTAGTGCGAGATCGCCTTCATCCAGCGGGCCGGCCGCTGGATGAAGGCGGCAGGGGTCATCAGCAGCCCGTTCAGCCCGACGAAAATCGGGTGGATCACGCCGCTGATCAGGCCCATGTCGTGGTACGGCGGCAGCCAGCTGAGCGGCCTGCTGTCGGGCCTCATCGCCACGACGTCCCAGGCGGCGGTCATATTGGCGATCAGGTTGCCGTGGCTGACCATCACGCCCTTTGGCGTACCCGTCGAGCCCGAGGTGTACTGCAGGAACGCCAGCGACTCCCGCCCGACCCCGGGATGCCGCCAGTCAGAGGCGTCGTGCCGCCGTTCGGCGGTAGCCTCTTCGGTCAGCGCCTCGACGGTCGTCAGGGTGAGGTGGGCGAGATCTGGCGCGCGGGCGAGATCGCGCGACACGGCCTCGACGGTCTGCGCCGTCGTCAGGGCGATGCTTGCGCCCGAGTCGCGGATGATGGCCAGCAGCGCATCGGTGGTGCGCGTCAGGCGCGGCGGATACGAGGGCACGGCTATCGCGCCGGCGTACAGGCAGCCCCAGTACGCCGCCGTGTATTCGAGGCCGGGCGGGCAGACCAGCACGACCCGCTCTCCAACGGCCCCGCGCGCCTGGAGGTACGCCCCGACAGCCCGCGCCTTCCGGTCCAGGTCGGCGTAGGTCAGCGTGGCCTCGACGCTCTCCCCGTCCACCAGGAAGGTGTACGCTCGCGCCTCGGGCTGATGTTCGGCGCGCCATCTCAGCACGTCCACAAGGCTCGACGCACTCCCCGCGCGCCCACCGACGCCGGCCGGGTCAGGATACGCACACATGGCTGTCTGCTCCCGTGGTTCCCGCGGGCTGGGCCGGGCGACCGTCCAGCAATGGCGTCGTCGTGAAGCGTCGAAGCACGAGGTCGTGGGTCTGTCGGCGGATGGCGACGGCGCAGCGATGTCTGGCCGTCAGGCTCAGGATCCGGAGCTGCCACGAAGCGGGGTCGTCCTCGATCCCCGGGCCGAAGGAGATCCCAATGCACGGCCCGTTCGGCCCGTTTACGTGGCCGGGTCCGCCCTCCTGAAGCGAGAGTGTGAACTGGTCGAGCGGCAGGTGCAGCCCCAGGCCGCGCGCCTTGATGTACGCCTCTTTGAGGGTCCAGATGTCGAAGAACCGGCTGGGCTGGGCGGCCAGCGGCAGACGTCGCAGCCGATGGACCTCGTCAGACGAAAAGTAGCGGTCCGCGATCTCGACGGTGGCGCTGTTCCGCGCCGTGTCCTCGACATCGACGCCGATCTCGCGCTCGGCCGCCACCAGGCAGACGATCATGCCATCGGTGTGCGACAGGTTGAACGACAGCCCTGTCTGTGCCATTGGCCCCGCCACGAACGGTCGGCCGAACGGCCCGGCCGCGAACTCCCAGGCGGCCGGCTCGACGGTCGGGCAGTAGGTCGAGAGGACCGTGCGGACCAGCGCCCGGGTGACCAGATCCTGCCGCCGGTGCCGCTCGAAGACGAAGCGCCGGTTGCGGGCGCGCTCGGCGGGCGAGAGCAGGGCGTCGTAGGCGGCGAGCAGATCGGCGCCTGCCGGCGCGTCTGGCGCTGTCTGCCAGAGATGGGCTTCGCCGGGCGGCAACGCCAGCGGCGGGCCGGGCCAGGTCGGCCGCCACGCGACAGGGCGCGAAGGCGCCGGCGGCCGAGCGGTCATCGGCGCGGGTAGTTCTTGTTCAGCCACTCGATCAGCCCGCCAATCTGCGAGTGCTGGCCCGACAGCTCGTCGATCAGCCACTCTTCCGTGGGGATGCGCCGCCCGGCGACCCGGTCGATGGAGGTTGCCAGCTCGATCAGTTGCCGCGAGCTGAGGCCGAGATCGTGCATCAGGGACAGTGAATCGTCCAGCTCGACGCCGCCCACCTGCGGCGCGGCCCGCCGCAGCGCATCGAGCAGCGGCTCGCGCCAGCTCACCGGGCCACCGTCCGCGTGCGCGCCCCGAGCGGGATCGCTCCGGCCTCGATGGCCGCCTGCACCACGCGCCACGGCGCGCTCGCCGCCGCGTCCACCAGGGTCAGGGCTACCTGGAGGTCGGCAGCGAGCCGCATCACCTCCTCTGCCGTGGGATACCGTGTGGCCGCGCCGCCCCAGGAGTCCGGCGGTACGAGCCGCGCCGTCGAGACGAACGCGGCCTCGCCGGGCCGCAACACCTCGAAGCCTCGGACACCCTCCAGCAGCTCGAAGGCGATCAGCACCGAGCGGGCGTCGTCGGCGCACCCTGGTCCCGGCTCGTCGATGTCGAGCGTGGCGAAGACCGCCCCGCCGCGCTGGGCCATGCCGAAGACCTCGCGGCTCGTCAGCGAGACGCCGGCGTCCGCCGCCCGCCGCCCGAGCATCGACACGATCAGCGGCAGCGACTGTCCACCCACCCCGCGTAGCTGCACGGTCGTCCGCATCAGCGCGCGCCCAGCCCGAACGGCTCTGGCACGAGCGCGCCCTCCGGGCAGACGTCCGCGCACAGGCCGCACCCGACGCACACGTCCACGTCGATGATGCACTGGCCTGCCGCCGAGAGCGCGATGGCCGGACAGTGAATCCGCGTGACACAGTCGCCGCAGCCAGTGCAGCGGTCAAGGTGGACGCGCGGTCGGCGGGGCTGCTTCGGGACCGTCAGCGCACACGGGCTGCGGGAGATCAGCACCGAGACGCCGTCGGCGGCCAGCATCCGACGCACGGTAGCCTGAAGCTCCCTGGTTTGGAACGGATCGACTACCGCCACGTCTCGAACACCGGCTCCCAGCGCGAGCGCGTACAGGCGCGATGACTCGGTCTGCTGCTGGCGGATGGCTGCCTGTCCGCCTGTCATCGCCGAGACGTCGTTGTCCAGGATACAGACAAGCAGGGACACTCCCTGCTCGACGGCATTGAACAGGCTCGGCAGACCGCTGTGCAAGAACGTTGAGTCGCCGATCAGCGCCACGGACGGAACGCCGCGCAGGGCCATCCCGGTCGCCACGCCCAGGCCCGCACCCATGCAGAGCACCACGTCGCCGACGTCGATGCCGCTGCGAGCGCCGAGGGTGTAGCAGCCGATGTCTGACCCGATGAACGGCCGTTCGGGAAGTCCTCGGAGCACTTCGGTCAGGCCGTAGTAGAACGCCGTGTGTGGGCAACCGGCACAGAAGGTCGGGCCGCGCCGCAGCAGGAGGTCAGCCGGGAGCCGGATCGGCGGTCGGTAGCTGACGCCGAGCAGCTCGGCCAGGATCTCCGTCATCCGGTCCTCGTTCAGGGGGCCGTGCCGTGGGAAGAGGTCGCTGCCCCGCACGCGGGCGCCCAGTCCCCGCCGGTGGACCGCGACAATCGTCTGTTCTTCGAGGATCGGATCGAGCGCCTCGACCACCACGATCTCGTCGTACCGCGCGGCGAACTCCGCGACACTGTCCTCCGCCAGCGGCCAGGGCATCAGCGTGCGCCAGGAGTCGACCGCCACCCCGAGCCGCCTGACGGCTCGCTGAAAGGTCGGGTAGCTGGCGCTGGCGACCACGAAGGCCCGTCGCACGGGCTGGTGCGGGCGCGAGCCGTTGACCGATGGCCGCGTGCCGTCGCCGTGTGCGCCGGGCAGATGGTGCTCCGGGGCGCGCCGCTCCACCCTGACGAACGCCGCACTGCCCGCGAGCGCCCGCGCCTGCTCCAGCCGGTCGAGGGCTTTCGGGCGGTTTGCGCGGGAGATGGCCGGCAGCAGCACGAACTCCATCTCTCGGTGCGGCGGTCGTGGCTCGGGAACCTTGGCCGGCGTCTCCGCTCCGGCGAACGCCATCGTCAGGCTGCTGTAGGCCAGGTCGTCGGTCACGCGGAGGATCACCAGCGCGCCAGTCCGGCCGGACACCTGCACGGCAAGGTCGATGGCGGTCGGCAGCTCGTCGACGCTCGCCGGCTCGATGCAGGGCACGCCGATGAACCGGGCCAGTTGCCGGCTGTCCTGTTCGGTCGAGCTGCTCTCACACGACGGGTCGTCGCCCACCAGCAGGAGCAGCGGCGCTTTGACGCCCGTGTAGGCCACGCCCATCACCGCGTCGAGGGCGACGTTCAGCCCAACGTGCTTCATCACGCAGGCGGCCGGCTGCCCTGCAAGCGCGGCGGCGGCCGCCATCTCGAATGCCACTTTCTCGTTGGTGGCGTAGCGAAACTGGACCAGACCCCGCTCGCCCAGGAGCCGCAACTCCTCGGCCACGCCGACGACGGGGCTGCCAGGATACGACGTGGCGACGACGCAGCCGGCCCGCACCAGCGCGTGCGCCATCACGCGCGTCGCCGGCCAGAATGCGACGGGCAGCTCCTCAGCGGGGATCGCCAACGGACGCCTCCGGAACGACGGTCGGAGTGGCAAGCTGATGACGAGCAAGGCCGCGCGCGGCCCCTGCTCGCAGAATGACACGAGAGCATCCCCGCTGTACAGTGTCCAGCCGCTCATTGCAGCTGTCTGCTGGCGAACTCCCGCCCGGATCAGGGGCGGACGCGACCCGGCTGCGGGCTATCCCGTGGCGGACCGAAGATCGTGGCGCGGCGCGTACCCGCGCGCCCCGCCAGGGTGCGTGACGATTCCAGCAGCGTCCCCAGCACGGTTCGCTATGATGGGGGAGCGGAACCAGCTGCCGTGCGGGGGCCAGATGGGCGCAGAGGGCGAACAGGCCGGGCTGCCAGCCGCGCAGATGGACGTGGCCGATGCGCTCGACCGTCTGCGGGCTGTCGTCGGGGCGGAGCACGTCCTTCAGCAGCCGGCGCAGGTCGAGCCGTACTCCTGGGACACGCTCCCTGAGGTGACGCCGCCGCTGGCCATCGTTGCGCCGGCCAGCGCCGAGGAAGTTCAGGCGGTCGTGCGTATCGCGCGGGCGGCCGGGCTGCCGCTCTGGCCGGTCAGCCGGGGCAAGAACTGGGCCTACGGCGCGGCCACGCCGAGCCTGGCCGGTACCGTCGTCCTGACGCTCGAACGGCTGGATCGGATCGTCGAGGTCAACGACGAGCTGTGCTACGCCGTCGTCGAGCCGGGCGTGACGTTCGGGCAGCTCCAGGAGCACCTCGAACGACGCGGCGGTCGGCTCTGGGTCGACCCGACCGACAGCACACCGCACGGCAGCGTGATCGGCAACGCGCTCGACCACGGCATCGGCTCGACGCCGTACGCCGACCACTTCGCGAACCTGTGCGGCCTCGACGTGGTGCTCCCCGACGGTCAGCTCGTCAGCAGCGGCGGGCGTGGAGACTCGACGGTCTTTCACACCTACCGGTGGGGCCTCGGACCGACCCTGGACGGGCTGTTCGGCCAGTCAGGATTCGGCGTCGTGGTGCGGGCCGGCGTCTGGCTGATGCCGGCGCCGGAGTCTCACGTCTTCTACGTGCTGGAGCTTGACCGCGAGGACGCCATCGCGCCGGCCGTCGACGGGCTGCGCCGCCTGCTGCTCGAAGACCGGGTACGAACGCAGGTGCATGTTCTCAACGACATGGCTCGGCTGGCGCTGGCGATCCGCTGCCCGCATCCGCTTGGGGCGGACCGCACCTCGCTCAGCCAGGGCGAGCGCCACACACTCTGCCGGCAGCACGGGATCGCTCGCTGGTCGGCGTCGGGCGGGCTGTACGGGTCCACGGCCCAGGTCCGCGAGCAGCAGCGCGAGCTGGCAGCGACGATCCGGCCCTACGGCCGGGTGAGGTTCATCGACGCCCGCCGCCTGCGGGCGGTCGAGCGGCTGTTGGGCGGCATCCAGGCGCTGGCAGCGCGGCCGCTGCTCGGGCGGCCGGCCCGGGGCCTGGCGCGGCGACTGTTCGGCAAGTCGCTCGACGTGATGGAGGCGATGCCGCACGCGTACGAGCGCTCGCGTGGCCGTCCGACCTCGCACTTTCTCCGCTTCGCGTATTACAAGTCGAGCGGCCCGCTGCCGCCCGACGAGCTGCTCGACCCGGCCCGTGACGGCGGCGGGCTGATCTGGTTCGCGCCGAGTCTGCCGTCCACCGGCCAGCACCTGACCGCCGTGCTCGATCTCTGCCGGCCGCTGTTCGAGGAGCACGGCTTCGACTTCTCGGCGGCCATCATGGGCCAGAATGCCCGGACGATCTCCCTGGTGATGGGGATTCTCTACTACAAGGACGACCCTGCCGAGGCTGCCCGCGCCGCCGCGCTCTATCGCCGCCTCTGCGACGTGACCGCCGACGCAGGCTATCCCCGCTACCGCGTCAGCGCGCCGCGGCAGCCGCACGCGCTGGACGATGTGCCAGCCTACCGGGCGGTGGTCGAGCAACTGCGCGGGGCGCTGGATCCTGGCGGCATCCTCGCGCCCGGCCGCTACGGCGTGGGTCGGCCAGCGGCTGGCCGATAGCCGGGTGTCGCGAACGCTTTCAGGCGCGGACGGCCTCGATCAGCGACATCTCGTTCGGCGTCGGCAGCACTCGCGTCAGGCGCAAGCCGGCCGCCTCCAGCAGCGCGCGGTACTCGTCGGACGTGCGCTCGTGGCCGCCCTCGAACAGGACCATCATCTGCACATCCAACATTCTGGCGTCGCCAGGATCGTTGCCGGTCGGCATCGTCAACTCGACCAGCACCAGCCGGCTGCTCGCCGACATCGCCGCCCGGCACACCGTGAGGATCTCGATGGCGCGGGCGTCGTCCCAGTTGTGGATCACCGACGACAGCAGGTAGACGTCGGCGCCGGCCGGCGCCGACGCGAAGAAGCTGCCGCCCACCAGCTCGCACCGCGCTGCCACATCCGAGGCAGTGACGTGCGAACGGGCCGACTCAACCACGTCGGGGAGATCGAGCAGGACGCCGCGCAGCCCCGGATTGGCCCGCAGCACCGCCGTCAGGACCGTCCCGTACCCGCCGCCCACATCGACCACGGTCGACGCGTCGGAGAAGTCGTAGCTGGCGGCGGCGACCGCCGCCTGCCGGGCGTAGGCCTCGATGTGCTGGCCGAAGACCTGAGCGTCCGACGGGTGGTCTCGCAGGTAGTCGTACAGCTCGCGGCCGAATGCGTGGCGGAACCCCGACTCGCCGGTTCGGACAGCGTGTTCGAGGTTTCCCCAGGCGCGCCGGTGCCACTCGGAGCCGATCATCAGGGCGATGCCGTGGACCGACTGCGGATGGTCCCGCCGCAGGCACGCGCCGAGACGTGTCGTGCGGAAGCGCCCCTGCCGGTCCTCCGAGAACAGCCCGAGGCCGACCAGCATCCGCAGCAGCCGACGCAGCGCCTCCGGGTCAGCGCCGATCTCCCCTGCCAGGGCCGCCGTCGATCTCGGATTGCCGGCCAGCCGGTCCGCCAGGTCGAGCCGGGCGGCGACAGCCATCGCCTGCGAGACCCAGGCCCCCGTCAGCCAGATCGTCGGCAGGCGGGCGGACCTGCTCTCGGCAAGCAACGCCCGCCCGACACGGCCGGCCGCCGTGCTGATGAACGCGCGTAGTGTGGACGCGCTCCGTTGAATCACTGGCGACCGTCCTTCCTCAGGCCGTGTTGCAGCCTGACGCGGAAGGCCATGATAGCGCCGGCCTGTTGTCAACTGAACACGCCGACAACGGATGAGATTCGTGTGGACCGCTGCTACAATGGCCCTGCGGCTCCGAGACGTCGCCACCATTGCGGCAGGATCCCTGAGCGAAGCTCGCGAGACGCAACGCAGAGGCCTACGGAGTATCTTGAGGATTTCTCCGCCGGATTGACGGCGTCGCGCAGGGGGCGCAACGAGCCATGACGGAGTACGTCCCGGAGCTGCTCAACGAGCTAACCCGCACGGTCATCACGACCCGGAACGCGAACCCATCCTCGGCGGCATACGACGACGTGGTCCTGCCAGCCTGGCGGGCATGCGAAGAGCTTCGTGCCGTCATCAAACAGGATCAGCAGGGCGTACCCACGCTCGAACAGATGCGGTTCATCTACCGCAATGTGCTGCTGATGCTCGCGACCAAGATGGCGCCACCAGACGAGATTCGCAGGCGGCTCGACGAGGTTTTCGCGCGGTGCGAACGTGGGGTCTACCCTGTCGATCGCGCGGCCATCGAGGCTGACCCCGGCGACAACGCCGTTGTCGCCACCCTGTCATCATCCGCGAATCCCGCTGCTCGCTAGCGCCGCGACTACGGGCTGATACGCACGCGAGATCGGTCGCCACGCCGATATCGTACTCGTGTTGCCTCGCCTGCTGACCGCTCGGGGAGATCAGTGATGCCATCGCAGAACGGTGACGCCAGCGTCCACCGCGCCCGGCCCATGAGCGCCCGCGTGTCCCAATCAGATGTGGTTGCCTGGATGCGCGAGCACCTGGCCCGGCTGCTCGGCGTCGCGCCGGACGACCTCGATCCGCACGAGAACTTTCTCGATCTCGGCGTGGACTCGGTTCAGGCGATGGCGTTGCTCGAAGTCTTGGCGACGGCGCTGCACGAACAGTTCGCGCCCGAGGTCTTCTTCGACCATCCGACGCTCACGGCGCTGTCGGACCATCTGCTGGGGGCGTATCCCGAGCAGATCGGCCACCTCGTTCAGGCTGCCCAGCGGGAGCGGGCCGCGTCTCCGGCGAGCCTGCCCAGCCTGCCGGAGCTTCCGAACGAGCCGACGCTGCCTGCCACCGCTTCGAACGGCCACGACGGCCACGCGCCAGCGGCCCAGCCGGTGCAGGCCGGCGCGCCGGGCCAGCGCCCGAGCAAGACCATCGACATCGCCATCATCGGCATGGCCGGGCGGTTCCCGGGCGCATCCGACCTCGACCGCTACTGGGCCAACATGCGCGACGGCGTCGATGCAATCACGGACGTGCCGAAGGATCGCTGGGACATCGATGCTATCTACGACCCCGACCCGCGCGCGCCGGGCAAGTCGTACCTCCGCAAGGGCGGCTTCCTGGACGACGTCTACAGCTTCTCGCCGCTGTTCTTCCACCTGTCGCCGCGCGAGGCCGCGTTCATCGACCCGCAGCAGCGGCTGTTCATGGAGATCGCCTGGGAGACCATCGAGGGGGCCGGGTACGGCGGCGCGAGCCTGCGTGGCAGCCGCACCGGCGTCTATGTCGGCGTCAGCTCCGGCGAGTTCCTGCACTCGATGATCACCCGTCAGTGCGAGATGGCCTCCTACGTCGGGACCGGCAACAGTCCGTCGATCATCCCGAATCGCATCTCGTACTACCTGAACCTGCGCGGCCCGAGCCTGGCGCTGGACACGGCCTGTTCGTCGTCGCTGGTGGCGATTCAGCTCGCCTGCGAGAGCCTGGCGCGCGGCGAGACCGACTACGCGCTGGCCGGCGCCGTGGCGCTGACGCTCCACCACGGCAAGTGGGTCTACTTCTCGAAGGCCGGCATGCTGGCCGCCGACGGCCACTGCAAGACGTTCGACGCCGGCGCCAACGGCTACGTGCCGGGGGAGGGCGTCGCAGCCGTCCTCCTGAAGCCGCTGCACGCCGCCCTGCGTGACCGTGACACGGTCCACGGCGTGATTCGCGGCATCGCCGTCAACCAGGACGGCCGCACCAACGGCATCACCGCGCCCAGCCCCCGCGCGCAGCGCGAGCTGTGCCAGGAAGTCTACGAACGCTTCGAGATCGACCCGAGCACCATCTCCTACGTCGAAGCGCACGGCACCGGTACCCCGCTCGGCGACCCGATCGAGGTGTCGGCGCTGACGCAGGCGTTCGGGCAGTTCACGGACCGCAAGCAGTTCTGCGGCATCGGCTCGGTGAAGACCAGCATCGGGCACCTGGAGCCGGTGGCGGGCGTCGCCGGACTCTGCAAGGTCTTGCTGTCGATGCGGCATCGGCAGCTCCCGCCGACGCTCCACTTCAACGAGGTCAACCCGCACATCCATTTCGCGGAGACGCCGTTCTACCTGGTGGACCGTCTCCAGCCCTGGCACTCGGACGGGCCGCGCCGCGCGACCGTCAGCGCGTTCTCGTTTGGCGGTGTCAATGCCCATATGGTCGTCGAGGAGCCGCCGGCGGCGGTCGCCTCGCCGGTGCGCGGGCAGCCCCGCGATGTTGAGGTCGTCACGCTGGCTGCCACGTCTGACACGGCGCTGGCCGCGATGGCCCGCCGCCTCGATGAGCATCTGGAGGGCAACCCCGCCCTCGCGCTGGCCGACGTGGCGTTCACGCTGAACGTCGGGCGCGAGCACTTCGACCGCCGCCTCGGGTTGGTTGCCGACTCGATTGCCGGCCTGCGCCGCGATCTCCGGCGCGCGCCCGACCTGATCGCATCCCTGGGAGCGGCTTCCGATGGCCGCCGTCGGCGCAAGGTGCGGCAGCCGGCTTTCGCCTTTGGCGGCGGCGCGGCCGATCCGCAGACCGTGCGGACGGCGGCCCTGCTGCTGGCCAGCGAGTACCCGCAGGCGAGCGCCCTGTTTGACGAGGCGCAGACGCTTGTGGGGGCGCTGACGCCGGGCGCGACGCTGCTGACGTTCCAGGTGGCGCTGGCGCGGCTCTGGATGCGCTGGGGACTGGAGCCGCAGGCGGTGACCGGCGCTGGCACGGATGGCATCGCGGCGGCGATTGTGGCCGGGGCCTGCACGTTCGAGGCCGGCCTGCGGCAGGCCCAGGCCGGCGCGCGCAGCGTCGTCGCGGATGGCGCGGGGACGGTCCCGATCCAGCCAGCCGGCAGCCTCACGGAAGATGACTATGTCGTCATCCCCGTCGAGCCGGGGCAGGCCACGCTACGTCACCTGGCCCAGATCGCGGCCGGGGCGTTCCAGGCCGGGCTGGAGCTGGACTGGCAGGCGTGGCACGATGGCACTCCGGCCGGCCGCGTTCCCCTGCCGACCTACCCGTTCGAGCGGCAGCGCATTCTCCCGCCAGCGACGAACCCGGAGCTGCTTCAGCAGGCTGCGCTCGGGAAGGCGCACGCTGGCTCCTCGCTGCCAGGCGAGACGGCAACCGTCGAGCCACCAGCCGCGACGCGCCCGCACGCCGTGCGAATCGAGCACCGCAACGGCTCGGCGCAGACCGGGCAGGTCGATCTGGTGCTCACCGACGCCGAGGGCCGCGTCCTGAGCCGTTTCAGCAACGTGGCGCTGACCGGCGACTTCGTGGCTCTGGGGAACGGCACGAACGGCGCGGCGGCTCAGTCGCCGAGCCTCCCGCCCCTGCCGGATGGCGTCCTCCACGAGATCCGCTGGCGACCCAGCCCGCTGCCGGCTGGCGGCGTGGTTCCGGCAGGCTGCTACGTCGTGTTCGTCGAGGATGCGGCCTCGGAAGCGGTGGCGCAGGCACTCGCGGCTGCCGGCGGCAGCGTCGTTCGGGTGACGCCCGGCCCCGAGTTCGCGGAGGATGGCGCGGACCGCTTCCAGCTCAACCCGTTCGCGCCGGGCGACCACGACGGGCTGGTCGTCACGTTGCAGGAGCGCGGCCTCAAGCCGACCTTCGTCCACCTCTGGGCCTGCGAGCCGCGTCGGGACATCCTGGGCGAGGCGGACGCCGTCGAGTCCCGACTTGCGCGCGGACCGTACAGCGTATTCGCGCTGATCCGGGCGATCAGCCGGCGACGGCTCGGCGGGCCGCCGGCGCTGTTCGTCGGCTCGACCGACGGCCAGCCGGCCGCTGCTGGCGTCGTCCGCCCCGAGCATGCCGCGCTGTTCGGCCTGATGCGCTCCATCAGCCAGGAGTACGCGCAGCTTCGGACGGTCCATATCGACCTCTCGTCCGACGAGCCGCCAGCCCAGGTCGCGGCGGCCGTGCTCGGCGAGGTGGCGGGTGGCGGCCAGGACCGCTCGGTCGCCTACCGCGATGGGACGCGCCTCGCGCCGGAGCTGGCGGCGCTCGATCCCGCGCCCGCTGCCGACGGCATCCGCCTGCGCGAGGGCGGCGTCTACTGGATCACGGGCGGACTGGGCGGCATCGGGCGGCTGCTCGCGCGGTCGCTGGCCGAGCGTTACCGCGCCAGACTCGTGCTGTCAGGGCGCACCGTGCCGCCGCGCCGTGACCGCTGGGACGCCTACCTGAGCGGCGCGTCCATCGACGACCCGATGGCCCGGGCGATCCGGGACATCCAAGGCATCGAGGCGGCGGGCGGCGAGATCCTGATACTCGACGTGGACGTGTCCGAGACGTGGCAGACGCGCCGCGCCCTGCGCCAGATTCTGGAGCGGTTCGGCGCGCTGCACGGCGTCTTCCACGCGGCCGGAGTGGTGCGCGACAGCCTGATCCGCAGCAAGGATCTGGCGACCTTCCGCGAGGTCTTGCGCCCGAAGATCCAGGGGACGCTCTGCCTGGAGCGGGCGCTTGAGGGCCAGCCGCTCGACTTCCTGGCGCTGTTCTCCTCGGTGGCGGCCATCGCCGGGAACATCGCCCAGAGCGACTACTCGACGGCCAACGCCTTCCTGGACGGGCTGGCTTGGAGCCGCCGGACCCAGGGCCGACCGTACGTGACGCTCAACTGGTCGCTCTGGGAGAGCGGCGGGATGGGTACCAGCGATTTCATTCAGGACGCGGCCCGCACGCGTGGGATCGTGCCGATCCCGTCAACGGTGGGTGTCCACGCGCTGGAACGCGCGCTGGCGCTCGGATTGCCACAGGTGGTGATCGGGCAGTTCGAGCAGAAGGCGATGCAGCGCGGACTGCCGGCGACGGGTGTGCCGCGCGAGAGCACCGGCCGCCCGACGACGGTGTCGTCGTCCCAGACTGGGACGCCTGAGCGGCAGATGGCCGCGCCGCCAACCTCGCACGCTGCGCCGGCGCCAGCACCTGAGGTGACAGGACCACCGCCTCCGGCTTCCACGTCCGTCCCTGACGTGCCGCCTGCCACGTTTGTCCCGGTCGCTCCGGTGGGCGCGCCACCCGCGCCGGTCGCCGCTGCCGTGCCAGAAGAGGCCGGGGCAGCCGACGCCGACCTGCGCGAGTTCGCTGAGGACTGGCTGCTCGGGCTGCTCGGGCCACGCCTGGGCGTCGCCACCTCAGACATCGACCCTGAGACGCCGTTCCTCGATCTCGGCATCGACTCGATCATCGCCGGCGAGGTCGCGCTCGACGCCGGGTCGCAGCTGCCGGTGGCCCTGTCGCCGACCATGCTGCTCGACTACCCGACGATCACCGACCTGGCCGCCTTCCTGTGCGACCGGCACCCCGGCGACGTGCAGGTGCTGCGGCACGCGCTCGGGAAGGGGCCAGCGCCGGGCGCTGCGCCGACAGTGCTTGCCGCGGCAACCCCGGCCGCCCCGGCCCTTGACGCACCGGCAGCAATCGGAACGAGCATGGCGACGCCGCCGGCCGCTCCATCCGCATCCGCGAACGGGCACGCCGCCGCGCCGCCGATCTTCGAGGCTCCAGCCCCGCAGGCCGTGCCGGCCGAGGTGCCGGTCCTCCTGACGCTGTCCGCCGAGAGCGAGGCGGCGCTCGGGCAGCGGCTGGCGGATCTCCGTGCCGCCGTCCAGACGCCTGACGGCCGGTCGCTCGATCAGATGGGCCGCGCGCTCGGTCGCTCCGACCAGCCGCACCGTGCCGCCATCGTCGCCCGGAGCCGCGAGGATCTGGCCCAGAAACTGGCAGCCCCGGTTCAGACGGTGGGCGTGGTTTCTGGCATGAACCGCCCGAAGATCGCCTTCACGTTCACGGGCCAGGGCGCGCAGTACCAGCGCATGGCCGAGCGGCTCTACCAGACCGAGCCGATCTTCCGTCAGACGCTCGACCGCTGCGACGCGATCCTAGGCCCGCATCTCGACCGGCCGCTGCTGGAGCTGCTCTTCCCGGCCGATGGCCGCCCGCGGCCCCTGGAGCAGACCGTCTACACCCAGCCGCTCACCTTCGCGCTGGACTACGCCCTCGCGCAGCTCTGGCGAGCCTGGGGCATCGAGCCAGATGCCGTCATCGGGCACAGCGTGGGCGAGTACGCGGCGGCCTGCGTGGCCGGCGTCTTCTCCCTGGAGGACGGCCTGCCGCTGATCGCGCAGCGCGCCCGACTGATGCAGGAGCTGCCGGCGGGCGGCGGTATGCTGGCCGTACGTGCCGACGAGGCGACGGCTCGCCGGCACGTGCGGATCGGTTCGCGGGTTTCGGTGGCGGCCCTCAACAGCCCGTCGAGCGTCGTCCTGTCTGGAGATGCAGCCCAGCTCGACGCCATCGCTGCCGCCCTGCGCGAGGACGGCGTGCAGTCGGTCCGTCTGGGCGTCTCGCACGCGTTTCACTCGGCGCTGATGGAGCCGGTGCTCGCGCCGTTCGAGCGCTGCTTCGCGGGCGTCAGGCTGCAGGCCCCGCGCATCCCGCTGATCTCGAACGTGACCGGGCGGCCGGCCACCGGCGACATCGTCGATCCCGAGTACTGGCTGCGACAGTTGCGTCAACCGGTCCGCTTCTCCGAGGGCATCCGGAGCCTGGCGGCGGCTGGGATCACCGTGTTCCTCGAAGTTGGGCCGGCCGCCACGCTGACGGGCCTGACCCGCGAGACGGTCGAGGCCATCGGGACGATGGGTGACCGCCCGCTGATGCTCTCAAGCCTCGTGCGCGGTCGCGACGACCGCGAAGCGATCCTGGCGGCACTGGCCGAGGTCTGGGTGCGCGGCGCGTCCGTGAGCTGGGCGGCCGTCGATGCCGTCCTCGGTGACCCGTCAGCAGTGGATGGCGCGCCGTACACGACCCGACCGGCTGCGCCGCGCACGAATGGGCGCGCGCACGAGGCTGCGCCAGCCGCATCGTCGCCGCCCTCCGACGTCCCGCTTCCGAACATCCTGTTCGAGTCGCGGATCGACCATGCCCGTGTGAGCGACGCCCTGCGTGGCCTGCGCGAGGGGACGATGTCCGTCTCTGAGGTGCTGGCGCGGGTGCGCTCCAGCACGGGCGGCGGCGCGGAGGGCGACCGATGACCGCCACCGTCGCGCCGCCAGCCGACCTCTCCGAGCGCCGCTCCGAGCTGTCCGGCGCGAGCGTCCTGCTGCGCCATCACCGGATTCTCGACGTGCAGATCCTCCCCGGGGCCGGCTTCGTGTCGCTGGCCATCGGCGCGGCGACGGCCCACGGCGGCGGCGCGTGGCAGCTCCAGTCGATTCGCCTGCTCCGGCCGCTGCCGCTGCAGCCCGACGAGCGCGCCGAGGTCTGCGCGTCTGCCGAGCGCCGCCCCGACGGCACGCTGACCGTCCGCGTGCGGAGCCATCCGGCCGGCGTCGACGGCGGCTGGGTCGAGCATGCCAGCGGCATCGCTGCGCCGGTCGAGCCAGCCGGGCGGGCGACGCTCGACATCGCCGCGATTCAAGCGCGCGCAACGAGTGTCGCGGAGCGAGCCGAGGTCTACCAGGTCTACGGACTGTCCGGCATCATGCTCGGGCCGGCGTTTCAGGTGATCGAGCGAGCCTGGATCGTCTCGCAGTACGAGACGATAGCGGAGGTGCGGCTCGGCGAGGGCGCGCAGGCGGCGCTGCCGGGGCATGCCTTCAACCCTGCCATGCTGGACGGCTGTTTTCAGGCGACCTACGGCGTCGTGCTGCCGCGCATCCTGGCCGAGCTGCCAGCCGAGGGGTCGTCGCCGCGGTGGACGATGGTGCCGTACCGGATCGCCAAGCTGGTCGTCCACCGGCCGCTGCCGGCACGCGTGTTCAGCCACGTCCGCCTGCAGGAGCAGTACCCGACGCGCGACCTGTCGTCGGTGACGGTGGCCGACGAGCAGGGACAGATCTGCCTGACGTTCGAGCTGCTCTCGGTGCGGATCGCCCTGGCCGACGTGCTGCGGGCGGCTGAGGACGCCTCGGCCACGCGCCGCTCGGCCGACGAGCCGGTCGCGCCCCCAGCGATTGGTCCCTCCGCGCCATCGTCCATGCATTCGTCTCCGTCGGACGGCGCGCCGCCGACGTTGAAGCTGGCCGCTCTGCCTCCGCGGCCCGCGCTTCCCGAGTCGCTGCCCGTCTCCAAGACGCCTCCTGTTGCCCAGCCGCCCGCATCCTCCGCTCAGACGTCAGAGCAGCTTCAGGCGGTTCTCGACGACGTGCGGGCTCCGGTCCTGGTGTTCCGAGGGGCCGCCGGCCTGCGCCTGGTCAGCGACGGCAACGCGCCGTCCGATGGGGGCCGCGCCAGCGATGCCACGGATGAGCTGCTGGCCTGGGCGCCGGCCCTGCCGCCGGAGCGGCTGGGCCACCCGGCGTTCGCCCGCACCCACGGCGTCCGCTACGCCTACGCCGTCGGCGAGATGGCGAACGGCATCGCGTCCGAGGCGATGGTGGCGGCGGCGGCCAGGGCCCGGCTGCTGGCGTTCTTCGGGGCCGGCGGCCTGGAGCCGGGGCGGGTCGAGCAGGCGATCCACCGCATCAAGGAGCTGGTCGGCCCCGATGCGCCGGTCGGCTTCAGCCTGCTCCACGACGTGCACGACCTGCTCGGCTCGCAGAAGGTCGTCGATCTGTACCTGCAGCACGGCATTCACTGCGTCAACGCCTCGGCGTTCATCACGTTGACCGCGCCGGTGGTGCAGTACCGCGTGACGGGCCTGCATCAACGGCCGGACGGCGAGATCGTCGTGCCGAACCGGATGTTCGCGAAGATCTCGCGGGCCGAGGTGGCGCGGCGCTTCCTCGAACCGGCGCCGCCAGCCCTGGTCGCGCAACTGCTGCGCGAAGGCCGCATCTCCGAGCGCGAGGCCGAGCTGGCCCGCCACATCTCGATGGCTGACGACATCACCGCCGAGGGCGACTCCGGCGGCCACACCGACCGCCAGGTGCTCAGCGCGCTGCTGCCGACGATCCGCGCCCTGCGCGACGACGTGGCGGCGCAGTTCGGCTACCACCGCCCGATCCGCGTCGGGGCGGCCGGCGGGCTGGGCACGCCCGAGGCCGTGGCCGCGGCGTTCGCGCTCGGGGCCGACTACGTGCTGACCGGGTCGGTGAATCAGGCCTGCGTCGAGGCCGGTACGTCGGGGCTGGTGCGCGAGATGCTGGCCGAGGCCAGCTCCAGCGATGTGGCGATGGCCGCCGACGCCGGCTCCTTCGAGATGGGTTCACAGGTGCAGGTGCTCCGGCGCGGCACCCTGTTCGCGGCCCGCAGCCAGCGGCTGCTGGAGCTGTACCGTCGCTACGGCACGCTGGCCGACATCCCCGAGCGCGAGCGCCAGCAGCTCGAAACGACGGTGCTCAGGATGACCCTGGACGAGATCTGGCGCTCGACCGAGGAGTTCTTCAGCCGGGTCGATCCGCGCCAGCTCGAGCGGGCCGCCCGCGACGAGCATCACAAGATGGCGCTGGTGCTGCGCTGGTATCTCGGCCTCTCGTCGAAGTGGGCGCAGCAGGGGCTGGAGGATCGGAAGGTCGATTTCCAGGTGTGGTGCGGCCCGGCCATGGGGGCGTTCAACACCTGGGCGCGCGGAAGCTTCCTGGAGGGTCTCGACCAGCGAACCATCGTCCAGGTGGCCGAGAACCTGATGCATGGGGCGGCGATGCTGACCCGCCGCCAGTGGCTCACGGGGCAGGGCGTGCCGCTGCCGGCCGCGACGCTGAACTACCGTCCGCGCCGCTTCGACTGACGGCATCGCCCGCGCCGCTTCGACCGAAACCGCTGCTTCGACTGACGCCATCGCTCCTGCTGGCACCGCTGCGTCGCCGGCCCGGTCGGCCTGCCACCAGCAGCAACCCGCCGAAGATCGCCGCGCTGGCCGCCACCCCGAACGCATATATCGCCGTTGCAGCGGCAGTTTTCAGGAACGGCACGTACTCGAGCTCGACGGTCGTTGCGCCGGCCGGCACCAGGATGCCGCGCATCACGAGGTTGGCCGCGGAGACCTGGGCCGGCTGTCCGTCCACGCGGGCGTGCCAGGCCGGGTGGTACAGCTCGTTCAGCACCAGGAAGCGATCCTCGCCCAGCGGCGTGAGGCGCACGCTGACGCGGTCGCCGTCGAAGCGGGCATCTACGGTCCCCTCCGTGGCGAACGCCCGCTCGGCGTTCCACCCTTCGACCACAGTCAGCGTAGCTGGATCGGTGACAGGCGGATCGCGCGGGGCTGGGCGTCGACCGGTGTCGCCGGGGAAGCGGACCGGCTCGCCGGCCGGGCGGACCCGCGCCGCGAAGAAGGCGCGCGGCGTGACCGGGAACGGGTTCTCCACGATGGTCAGCCGGGCAGGGTCCAGGGGCGGCGTGCGTCCGCCCGGCGCCGGGTTGAACCAGAGCGAGCGATCAACCACCACCGCGTACTTGACGTTCAGGGCCGCCAGCAGCCGCCACGGCAGCCCGTAGAAGCTGTGCGCCTGATAGAGATCGAGATGGTGCGCATCCACCATGCTCTCTTCCCAGGGCAGGGCCGCCAGTCGGCGCGGCACGCCGGTGCTGTACCCCTCCACCAGCCGCAAGTCCCAGAACCCAGACAGGTGCGGTTCCGGCAGGGCCAGGAACTGCTCGCGATCCTGAATCAGCACCGACCGGTACTGGCTCACCTCCAGACGGGCCTGGAGGGTCGCCCGCTGCGCGGCGCTCGGAAGCTGCATCTCACGCGGAGCCACCTGCAGATAGTTCAGCTCGGCGAACGGGCGCGGCTGCCGGGTGACCTGCGGTCCGTTGAGCCGATGATCGGTCATGGCGACCGTCTCCAGGCCCATCCAGACGGCCAGCAGCCCGCCGAGCAGCGGCAGCGCGGGCCGGCCGCCGCGCACTGCCGCCACGACGCCGGCCATCGCGACCACCACCACGACGGCGCTGGTCAGGACGCGGACGACTTCCTCGGTGACCAGTTGCTGGGGTCGGGCGCCGGTGAGGATCGGGCCGAGCGACTGCGCCGCGACGAGCGCCACCAGCTCGCGAGCCGCCCAGAGCGCGCCGCCAAGCAGGAGGCCAATCGTCAGTAATCGGGTGTCGCGGAGGCACGGCCGCCGGGGCAGCAGCGCGTTCAGCGCCATCGTTGCGAGGATGGCGAGCGGCAAGGTCATGGCGACGGAGATCCGCGAGTGCAGGAAGTCCATCCGCATGAAGCCGTGGTACAGGAGCAGCCGCGCCTCGGGGATCAGGATGGCGGCAAGGCCGAGCGTGGCGAAGCCCAGGAAAAACGGCACATCGTCGTCGCCGGGCACGCGGTCGGCTGGACGATGCTCCGTCTGCGCCGTATCTGCGCGGCGGCGCGCGAGCCACCACGAGAGCAGCCAGGCCGGCAGGCCGAGCAGCACGGCGTTGACGACGACCGTCCGTAGCTCGCGCGAGGGGAACGCCAGCCCCCGCAGCCCGAGCGACTGCATCTCGTAGAACGGCCGGAAGTACAGGTTCACGCCGACCGACACGACCACCAGCAGCGCCACGGCCCAGGCCCGGCGGCTGACTGTCGCGCCGAGCAGCCCGAACCCCAGCACGACGACGGCCGCGCCCTCGGAGCTGAGCAACTGGACGCCCTCATGGGTGTTGATCCGCTGGCCGCGCAGCGCGTTCTGCTCGCCCTGCGACCGCCCGAGCAGGCCGTCGCCGAAGTAGCGCAGCCCCTCGATGGAGGTCGTCTGGAGGTTTTCGGATGTCCGGACGACGAACGGGATCTCGGCGGCGATGGTGATGACGCGTGGCGTGCCGAGGATCACGCCGCAGACAAAGGCCAGGCCGCCCAGCAGCACCGGCCAGCGAGTGCGAAGCCGGACACTCCGATAGAGAGCGTACGTTCCCCACAGCAGCCCGACGTAGGCGACCTCTTGCAGGATGGTGAAGAGCACCAGGAACGACCAGATCCCCGTCATCGCGAGGAACGTCCAGGCCGCACGCGAGCCATCGCCACGGCGCACTAGCCCGAGCAGCAGCGGCGGCGCGACCATCGCCAAGAACGACAGGTCGAGCTGGGTCAGCTTGTGGATAAGGTACGACCCGGTTCCGTAGAGCAGCGCGCCGACGATCCGCCCGACCACACTCGTCGTGTAGGCCCCGAGCAGCCAGTACGCCGCCGACATCGCGGCGAACAGCATCAGCGCCGCCAGCACGGCGAGCGCGTGGTACACCTCGGCGCTTCCCAACAGGGCCAGGATCCGCGGCAATGGCGTCGCGCCGGCCAGCAGCCAGTGCAGCCCGACAATGCTCGCGCCCATGAACTGCTGCTCGCTCCAGGTCGGCACGCTGCCGCGCGCCGCGAGCGACGCCAGCTCGAAGGCGCGGACGTTCAGAACGGTGTTGAGCCGGTCCGAGTCGCCGACAAACGTCCAGCCGCCGAAAACGCTGAGCCTGAAGAGGCCGAGCGCCGTGACCAGGAAGAGCAGGTGGGCCAGGATCGCGGTACGGTGCGCGGCGACCGGTCGGGCGCGCAGGTCTGGTGGCGGCGGATCAGCCGCCGCGGCGAGAGCAGGCGGTGCGACCGCATCAATCGCGCGGATGTCCTCAGATCCTGCAGCGGAATCCACCGACGCGTGCGAACGACCAGGGAGGCCATACTAACACGCATCGGCGGCCCGCACGTGACAGAATCTGTAGGAGCGTGCGTCCCGGCCGGGTCAGCCGACGCGGTCGCCGATCAGCCTTTGCGGATCGGGCTGGACGCCGAGGCCCGGGCCGCTCGGCGCGACGATGTTCCCGTCGGCGTCGATGGCCAGCGGCTCTTCGAGGTACCACTGGAAGTCCGTGGTCGTCATCACTGGCGGCTCGCAGAGCATCTCGAAGTAGGTCGAGTTGGGGACCGCGCAGGCGAGGTGCAGGTGCGCCACCAGTCCGATGCCGCCGCCGCCGTGGTGTGGCGCGACCAGCTTGCGGTGCAGCTCGGCCAGCGCGCAGACCTTGCGGAGACTGCTCATCGTCTCGGAGACCATCGACTCGGGCTGAATCACGTCGTAGACGTTCTGCTCCACCAGTGCCCGGTACTCGTGCAGACCCTTGTTGTTCTCGCCGCCGGCAATGTGCATCACGTCGATGGCCGCGCACAGTTTGCTCAGCCCCTCGAAGTCGTAGCGGTCGAGCGGCTCCTCCAACCAGAACACCCCCAGTCGCTCAAGCTCGCGCGCCGTCTGCAGCGCCCGCTGGTAGCTCCAGACTGGCCCCTCGTCGGGTTGGCGAGTGCCGGGCTGCTGGGCCTGGTTGGCGTCCACGAGGATGACGAAGTCATCGCCCATCGCCTTGCGCACGCCCTCGACCTGGGCGATGTCCTCCTTGATCGTCCAGTCGTGGAGCCGCAGCTTCATCGCGCGCCAGCCCTCGGCCCGGCGCGCGGCAGCATCCTCGGCGCGCTGCTCGCCCGACGCCAGCTCGATGCAGCTCGCGTAGCCGGGCACGCGGTCCTTGTGGCCGCCCCAGAGCTTGTAGACCGGCTGGCCCGTCGCCTTGCCGATGATGTCCCACAGGGCGATTTCGACGCCCCACGCGCCGCCAGCGTTCCGGAAGATCCGGGCGTGCTGCTCCAGCGTAAACGGATCTTTGCCGATCAGCCGCGGCTTGATCCACGGCTCGATGGCCCCGACCACGTCCGTGGCGTTGACGGCGCCCCAGCCGGTGATGCCCTCGTCGGTGTCCACGCGGACCAGCACAGCCTCGCGCTGGATCCACGAGCCGCCGGGCGTCCAGGCAGGCTTGAGCGGGCGGGAGAGCTTCGGGCTGCGGAGGCGAATGACCTCAACATCGGTGATCTTCATCGACAGACCCCTTCTCGTCTACGCGCAGCGAGCACGTTACCAGTTTGGGGTCTGTCGTGGATACTCGGGCCGCGCCGCGGCGAGGCGTCGGCTCAGTCGAAGAGGTCATCCTCGAGCGTCTCGAGGTCCATGGGGAATGAGATGTGAATCACGCCGTCGTCGAAAATCTCGCCGTCTGGGCCAATCTCGAAGAGGTCTCGCATGGTGGTGCTCCCGGACGCTTCCGTCCGCTGGCGAGGCACCGGGCGCCGGTCGGCCTGCCCGTGCATCGCTCTCTCTGTATCTACGCTTGGCGCTCGTGCCTGGATCAGATTCCCGTGACGGTCTCGACCGCGGAGGCTGCACGTTCTTCTGCTCCATCATCTGCCGGACAGTCAATGCAAGCTGTCAGCCTGCGAACACCCGCCGCGTCCAGCTCTTGACATCGACCAGGCGCTGCCCGGGTCCGCCATCCTGCCGCTGGTGCCGGATTGAGACGCCCCGGCCGACTGCGGCGGCTGCGTCAGGTGGTAGCCTGACTCGGCGTGGCTGGTGCGCGGTGGACAGCCAGCCTCGCTTCCGGGAGGCAAGTCGATGGTCATGGTTCCGGGCGTTCGGGTGTCGGTGGACGAGCGCGCATACACGGCCCGCGTCGAGGTGTCGCTGCCGACGCGGCTGTCGCCGCTGGCCTTCACCGTGGATCCATCGCGGGATGGGCGGGGCTGGGACGTCCGCGAGCCGCTCGGCGGGGCGTTTGCGTGGCGGGACTCGTTCGACGCCGCCCTGAGCGTGGCCGTCGCCGCCGCGAACGGCGCGCTGGGCAGCGACCGGCGGTCGAGCCTGCCCTGACGCGCTGCCCGCCCGGCGAGTTAGCGCGGGAGCGACAGGTTGAACGTCGCTTCGGCGCGGGGGCGGTCCGGGCGGGTCGGACTCCACTGGAGGCGGCGCGTCGGCTGCCCCTGCGGTGTCTCGTAGGTGACCCAGCCGCGCGTGGTGTCGCCGGCCAGCAGCGGAACCGTCAGCAACCGTGGCTCGCGCACGGGCAACGACGACCGTGGCGCGAACCGGGCGCCGTCGTCGGCCACCAGCACCAGATCGCCTTCCGCAACGTAGCGGGCCTCAGCGGACGTGTTGGTGAACCGCACGTGGACGGTCACCAGCTCGAATCCGTCGCGCAGGCGGATCGGCGCACCGGTGGCGTCGGTGGCCTGCCAGCTACGCTCGACCTCGATCACCTCGGCGCTCAGCCCTTCGTGGACAGACAGTCGGCTGGGGTCGGCACGGCTGGGGCCGCCCGGGGCCGGGCTGGCCCCAGCCGGCGGTGGTGAGGCGACCGGCGTGGCCGGCGCCACGGACGGCGCGGGCGTCGGTCCGCTGGCGGGGGCGGCTGCTGCCGCGGCGACTGGCGCCGTGAGTATGCTGGCTGGCGCAGTCACGATGGCCGTCGCGGCCTGGGTGGCCGTGGGCGTGGCCGCCGACAGCGGCGTCGGCGTTGGCTGGCCGGCCTGGATGGTCACCAGCACCTGCGCGCCGCCGGCGATCGGCTTCGGCGCGGACGCAGCGAACGGCGAACCCCCGGTCAGGACCGCGTACAGCCCGACCGACGTGAGCGCTGCAATGATGATGACGGCGATTCCGGCGCATCCGAATCGCAGGAACTGCGGCACGCGCCCTCCCTGGCGACCGCCACCCGACCAGACCTACGTGGCCGCGAACAGGTCGAAGCAGACCCATCGCGCGGCTTCGGGCGGCGCTCGGTATAACGGACCACGGCCGCCCGGAGAGCCGGCCCCGGCTGTGGTCGGGCGGCCGGCGTTCCTGAACGGCGCGTCAGGTCAGGTTCGGCGCGGTGTGGCCGCGCCGAGGTAGGATCGCCCGGCGTAGCGCGTCCAGGCCAGCGAGCCGCCCGGCCCGGCCTCCGCCCAGCTCTCGACGTCGGCCGAACTGGCCGAGGCCTGCCCGACGAAGGCCTCGGTCAGCATACGGCCCCTCATCGAGGCTGGCACGGTCAGGCCGAGCGCCGTCAGGACGGTCGGCGCGATATCGCCAATGCCCGAAGGCAGCTCCGTGCGATGTCCCACCCGAACACCCGGCCCCTGCACGATCAGCGTGTTGCGGATCTCCCAGGAGCTGCCGCCGCCGTGGCTGGCCGCGTTGCTCGACGCGTACCCGCGGGAGCGTCCCTGGTGGCCGTGCTCGCTGACCTCGTCGTTCCAGGCGAGGGTCGCCAGCAGGTCCGGCATCAGCGGGCCGTCCATCCCGAGCGCCGCCAATGGGAACGTGCCCTCGGCTGGTGTCACGCCGCGCACGCCGCTGAACAGCACGCCGATCCCCGGCGTTCGGGCCAGCGACGCGGCCAGGCGCTGCACCGTGCGCTGGTTCGGCTCGGGCAGGTGGAAGAGGATCGAGCAGCCGTTGCCGGCCGTCCGCACGTCCGCGAGGTCGGGATCGCGCAGCCACAGCGCATCCTGCTCGCCAAGGTGGGCGTCGATCTGCACGTACCCGTGGTCGGACGCCACGATCACCAGCGTCTCGTCGCGCAGGCCGGCCGCCTCCAGCCCGTCGAGCACGATCCCGAAGTGCGCGTCGGCGTCGCGGATCGACTGGAGCGCCAGCGGGTGGCCGAAGCCGTACTTGTGCTGGCTCTTGTCAGGATCGTCGTGCCAGAAGTAGAGCGCGTCCGGCCGCAGTTCGGGGATCACCACCTGCGCCGTTGCCTCGGCCAGCCAGCGATTGCGCGGCGTGTCCGGAACCTCGGCCTCCGGCATCGGCGACCCGAGCCGTTCTTCGATCAGCTTCATCTCGTCGGCGTTGGAGAGCGTCGGGTGCAGGATGAAGTCGCCGGCTTCGACGCGGCGCGGGTGGAGCATCTGCGACGATCCGCGCGTGCCGCTGCTGACGATGGCCGTCCGACCGCCGTTGCGGTGAACCACGTCGGAGATGGTCGGGGCCTCGAAGACGCCGTAGGCCCGGCGCAACTGGGCCGTGCTGTCGCCCTCGCCGATGGAGATGCTGGCCTCCGGCTCGACCTTGAAGCCGTAGAAGTTGTTGGCCGGCAGACCGTGGACGGCGGGCGGCGCGCCCGTGGCGAGCGTGGCCGTGTTGACCCGCGTGACGGTCGGCACGATGGCATGGTTCCGCGCGAACTCGACGCCCGTCGCGCGGAACCGGTCGAGGTTTGGCGTCAGCTCCGGCGAGATCAGGTCTGGGCGCAGCCCGTCCCAGGCCATCAGGAAGAGGCGCTTCGGTCGGGCTGGCGTCGTGTCGCTCATGAGGATACGGCCTCCGCGTCGGCTTCGCTGTCCGTGAACGTCGGCGGGGCTGGCACGAACAGCACCAGCAGCACGCCCGCCAGCATGATCACGCCGGACGTTGCGAACGGCGTCCGCAGGCCGAAGGCGTTGGCGATCAGGCCGCCCGAGAGTGGGCCAGCTCCCATCGCCAGGGATTGTGCCGAGGTCAGGATCCCGAAGGCGGTACCCTGTCTGCTGGCCGGTGCGAACAGGCTGATCAGGGCCGTCGAGGACGAGGCGAGGGTGCCCTGCGCCAGGCCGCCGACGAACAGGCCGGCGAGCACCATCTCGGGCGACGACGCCTGCCCGACGAAGTATGTCGACGCGCCGGAGAACAGCGCCGAGACGACCACCAGTGTCCGCAGCCCGATCCGGCTGGTCCCCCGTGACGAGGCCACCGAGGCGATGGTGCCGGAGATGCCGAGCACCGAGAACGCCAGACCCGACGTGAACGCGACGTCGTGCAGCGGATCGATCTCCAGCAGCAGCAGCGGCAGCAACGGCCGCGAGAGCATGTTGCCGACGCTGGTCAGAAAGAACACGATCACCAGCAGCGTCAGCGGCCGGGAGCGCAGCAGGTCCTGAAGACTGACCTTCTGGGCGGCGCGCTTGCCGCCGCCGTCACCCCGCGCGATGTCCTTGACGTAGAAGTACGCCAGGGTGCCCGCGACGATGTTGATGGCGGCGGTCGTGAAGAACGACGCCCGGAAGCCGATGGTGCTGCCGAGGATGCCGCCGATGGTCGGCCCGAGCGTCTGGCCCATGAAGATCGCCGACTGGATCACACCCATCGCGTAGGGGACTTTGTCGCGGGGGACGCTGCCGGCCACCAGCGCGCGCGATGCCCCAACGACGCCCGAGAACGTGCCCTGGACGACGCGAAGCGTCACCAGCTGCCAGGGCGAGGCAACGGCCGCGAGCATCGCGTTGGCCGCGCCGATGGCGAACTGCGCCCGCACCAGCATCGCTTTGCGCCCGTGGCGGTCCGCCAGGATGCCCCAGATCGGAGCCATCACGGCCTGGGCCACGCCGCCGCCGCTGACGGCCAGCCCGAACCAGATCGCCGCCGTTCCAGGATCGGAGATCCCGAGGTCGCGGTTGATGAACAGCGGCAGGAACGGCTGGACGAGGCTGCCGCCTGTCAGGCTCGCAAACGTTGCAAACCAGACGACGTAGAGGTTGCGCTTCCACCCTTCGTACATGGCGTGGCGAGGGTACCACGGATCGTCGGGGCGATGTCCGTGCCGGGAGGGACGGCTCCCGGTGGTCACGAGCGTCGGGCCGGGCGGCCCTGTTGTTTGGCCGCGCCGAGCGGGCATCCGTATACTCGGCCTGAGCGCCATCACGGAGAGTTGGAGCGATATGGCACGGGAAGCAGCCCTCGGCTCGGCTGGGAAGACGGCAACGGACGCGAAGATTCCAGCGACGTCACGGGGGCGCGAAGGCCGCCGCTCGCCGTCGCTGGCGGCACGCCTGCTCCTGGTCGTGCTGGGGATCGTGTTGCCGCTGCTGCTGGCTGAGGGCGTGCTGCGCGTCGCCGGCGCGATCCTGCCCGGCGACTACCAGACGGTCAGCTTTGCCGAGGCCCACCCCGAGTTCGGGCGGCGCAACCGGCCCGGCTCAGGCTGGAAGAAGACATCGGAGTACACCTCGTGGATCGAGGTCAACTCGAAGGGACTGCGTGGCGCGGAGATCGACTACCCGAAGCCGCCCGGCGAGTATCGCATTCTGGTGACGGGCGATTCGTTCACGTTCGCCGAGCAGGTCAACCAGGACGAGACGTTCGCTCAGCGGCTGGAAGACCGCCTGAACGCCGAGCAGCCGGGCCTGACGTACCGCGTGCTGAACGCCGGCTCGAACGGCTGGGCCACCGCCAACGAAGCCGTCTACCTGACCAAGGAAGGCGTCAGGTTCAAGCCCGACGTGGTCATCGTGGCGGTCTATCTCGGCAACGACATCTCGGACAATTACCGGCGTGTCGCCACGCTCCAGAACGCCGTGCAGGCGGACCTGGCGCTGCGCGGGGCCGACGCCTTCGACGGACCGCGCCGCATCCTGCGAAAGTCCGAGCTGTACACCGTGTTCGAGTCGGGCGTGCTGGCGAAGCTGCCCTGGTGGGGCGACGACGGCGGCTCGGCGTCCGGGGACCGGCGCGCGCCGCGCACGCTGGAGGAGGCGCAGGAGGCCTGGGCCATCAGCGAGAACCTGCTGGACCGCATGCGCGACGTGTCGGAGAGCCAGGGTGCGCGATTCGTCGTGATGGTGGTGCCGTCGGCCACGGCGGTGGCCCAGCGCGGCGGGACGGCCGTCCGTGAGACCGACGACGAGGAGGACGGTGAGTCCGGCGACGACATCAAGCCGGGCTTCGAGGATCCCCATGGGACGCTGGCGCAGATCACGGACCACAGCAACCTGTTGGCGTTGGATCTCCTCCAGGACATGCGGCGGGCCGACAACCGCGTCAAGGAGCGGCTGTACTTCCGGCAGAACGCCCACTGGACGGCGGCAGGGCACGCCGTGGCGGCCGACGAGCTGTATCAGTTCCTCAGCGAGAACGGGCTGACGAAGCCGCGCTGACTGATGGGCCGGCCGTCGCCCGCGCGCCACGAACGGCGGATGCGACAGCCGTCACCAGCGCGGCGGCCCCCGCGCCGATCAGCGGCAGCAGCAGGATGCAGGCCGGCAGGAAGTAGCGCGGGTAGCTCAGGCCCAGGCCGCCGAAGATCGCCACGGCGTAGCCGCCCAGCCACGCCAGCAGCATCAACGTGGCCGGCTCCGGCCGAGCAGCCGTCAGCCGACGGCGCACCGACCACAGTCCGAACGCTGCCAGCCCCAGTCCGAGGGCAGCGGCCACGGCGGGCAGGTCGCCCCACGGACCGATGCGCGTCAGGCCGACCGCCATCAGCCAGGGCCGCTCGGCCACGCTGAGGACGGCGAACTCCGGCCACTGCTCCTGCTGGAACGTCATCTCGTCGCGGCGCTGCTCGACCATGCTGGCGAGGCCGGCTACCGGCCCGCGCCAGAGGAACGGGTTGACGATCACCACCAGCGCCAGCGCGACCACCGTCGCCAGACCGGCCCAGACGATCAGTCGCCGCGCCCTGGCTCGCTCGCCAGCCCGCCACGCGAGCGTCGCCATGAGGCCGGCCACCCCGAGCACGATGGGGATGCCGACCAGCCCCGTCAGCTTGGTGGCCGAGGCCAGCCCGAGCGCCACGCCCAGCCCGATGCCCCAGCCGAGCGGGCTGGCCCGGCCGTCGAGCAGGCGGCGGAGGCCGGTGGCTGCCAGGATCGCCGCCAGCAGCAGGAAGCAGGCCAATGGCGCTTCGGCCCAGGTGTGCACCAGCGTGTAGCGCAGGAACGGGCTGGTCAGCGCCAGCGCCGCCGCGGCAGCGCCGGCCAGCGACCCGCCGAGCAGCAGCCCGAGCGGGTAGAGCAGCGCGATAGCTGCCGCCCCCAGCAGCACCATCGGCTGGCGGCTGCGGGCCAGCACTTCGTCGGTCGGGACGCGCCCCTTCTGGCGGTTGATCTCGAAGCTGCTGGCCGTCGAGACGTACGGCTGGTTCATCTTCTCCAGGTCGTAGCCGTAGGCGGTCAGCCACGCGCCGACGATGTACCGGGTCAGCGGCGGCTGGGTGCGGGTCCAGTGGTTGCCGTCCCACTCCTTGCGGGTGACGTCTCGCTGGAGAAAGAGGTAGCCGAAATAGCGGCTCGTGGCGACGTAGTCCGCCTCGTCGGCCTCGAAGCCGGCCACGGACGCTTCCCAGCCTAGCCCGCCGAGCGACGCCAGGAAGATGGCGAGCGTCGCCGCGACGTGACGCCACGCAGACCGGCTGGAGATCGGCGGACGAGAGGTGCGCTCAGGCATGGCGCGTTCAGGATACCGGAGTTCTGACCGCCGACCCACCCTCCGTATTTCCTCCGGCGCTCGGGAAGTTGCCCGGCCGCCGTGCGCTGGCCCATAGTCAGAGCATGAGCCAGCCACCGCGCAGCCGCAACGCCGATGTCGCCCGACTGCTCGAAGAGATCGGCGATCTGCTCGAGATCAAGGGCGAGCAGAGTTTCCGCGTCAACGCCTACCGCTCGGCCGGACGGCGCATCGAGGGGCTGCGCGAGTCTATCGAATCGATTCATGCCGAGGGCAAGCTGCGTTCGATTCAGGGCGTCGGCCCGGCCCTGGCCCAGAAGATCGGCGAGTTCCTGGATACCGGCAAGCTCGGCTACATCGAGAAGCTGCGGGCGGATGTCCCGTCAGGCGTGGCGACGCTTCTGACGGTGCCGGGACTCGGGCCGCGCACGGCGCGCTTGATCTATGACAACGTCGGCGTGCAGAGCCTGGCCGAGCTTGAGACCGCCGCCCGCGAGGGCAAGCTGCGCGATGTCGCGGGTCTGGGCGCACGCACCGAGGAGCGGATCCTCGCCGAGCTGGAGCGGCTGAAGCAGCGCTCCGGCCGCCACCAGATCGGGCTGACGCTGGAGATCGGCACGGAGCTGACGGCCCAGTTGCTGGAGTGCCCGGCCGTGTCGCAGGCATCCGTGGTCGGCAGCGTGCGGCGCATGGCGGACACCATCGGCAACGTCAACCTGCTGGTCGCCTCGGCGCGCCCGGACGACGTGCGGACCTTCGTGCACGGACTGGGGCAGGTGCGGGAGGTGGTCGAAGGCGGCCCCTGGTGCGCCGAGATCGAGGTCCGGCGCGGCGTGCGGGTCGATGTGCGGGTGGTCGAGCCGGCCGCCTACGGCGCGGCCCTGCTCTGGCACACGGGGTCGCCGGCCCACGTGCGGCGGCTCCAGGCGCTGGCAGTTGAACGCGGCTGGCGGCTCGACGAGCGTGGCCTGGACACCGGGCCGTACCCGACAAATCTCAGGGGCGCGTCGGAAGACGCCATCTATGAGGCGCTCGGCCTCCAGCCGATCCCGCCCGAGCTGCGCGAGGACCGGGGCGAGATCGAGCTGGCGCAGCGGCGCAGCCTGCCGCGCCTGATCGAGCTGGCCGACCTGCGTGGCGACCTGCACGTTCACAGCGACTGGTCAGACGGCGGCGCGACCATCGAGGCGATGGCGCTGGCGGCCCGCGCGCTCGGCCACGAGTACATCGCGCTCACCGACCACAGCAAGTCGCTCGGCGTGGCGCGCGGCCTGACCGAGGAGCGGGTGGCCGAGCAGCGTACCGTGCTGGATGCCCTCAACCAGCAGCTCGCACCGTTCCGGATCTTCCACGGGACCGAGATGGACATCAAGCGGGATGGCGCGCTCGACTACGAGGACGCCACCCTCGCCATCTTCGACTACGTGTCGGCCTCGATCCACAGCGCCATGAATCAGGATCGGGACGTCATGACGGCGCGCATTCAGCAGGCGATCCGCAATCCGTGGGTCGTGACGCTGAATCACCCACACGGCCGGCTGGTTGGCTCGCGCGAGCCGTACGCCGTGGACATGGACGCCGTCATCGCGACGGCGGTCGAGCAGGGCACGGCGCTGGAGATCAACAGCCAGCCCGAGCGGATGGACCTGGACGGCGCATCGGCCCACCGCGCGAAGCTGGCCGGCGCGCGCTTCACGATCAGCACGGACGCGCACGCCGTCCGGCAGCTCCAGATGGGCACGTTCGGCATCGGCACGGCGCGGCGCGCGTGGCTCGGCCCGGACGATGTGCTCAACACCATGAGCCGCGACCGGTTCGCCGCCTACCTCGCCGAGCGGCGCGCCCGCGCCCAACGCGTCGGCTAGTACGTTGCCATGCTGGATGTGAGGGGTGTGTCATCCCGACCCCATTCGGCACGCTCAGGGCAAGCTACGCAGGGCACGAGCACACCCGCTCGTCATCCCGACCGCGGCGAGGAACGAGCAGAGAGGGATCTTCTCCTTCTGTGGCGTGAGGAGGATCCCTTGACTGCGCTCGCACGCTCGCTCCGCTCGGGATGACCGGTATGACGCCGCCTTTCTGCGTGGTGGAGTTACCAGCTTCGCGAGGCGCCGTCCGCTTGCATCTCGCGCCGCCACTCCGCGAACACCTCGTTGCAGACCGCCAGTGCGTCCCACGAGGTCGGGAAGCCGGCCAGCAGCCCGACCTGGAGGATCGTCTCCACGATCTCGCGCTCGGTCGCGCCGTTCTTGAGCGCGCCGCGCAGGTGGACCCGAAGCTGGGTCGGGCGGTGCAGCGCGGTGAGCGTCGCGACGTGCACGATGCTGCGCGTCTTGCGGTCCGGGGTCGCCAGCGCCCAGCGATCCCCGAACATGTACTCCACGATCTGCCGTTCGAGGTCCGGCGAGAGATCGTGCCAGCGCCCGAGGATGGCGCTGCCCTCGTCCTCGCCCCAGATGTCCAGAATCACGGCCCGGCCGCGCTCGTACCGCTCCTGCTCGTCGCTCATCGACTCCCCCTCTGCGCCACCGTCCGGCGGTTGCCCTGCTCCACGACCGTCAAGCATAGTCGAGCGGTACGGCAGCAGGAGGCAGACAGGTGACGGCGTTGGGGCCAGGGGAGTTTCTCGCACCGGATGGCATCACTATCCGGCCGATCCGGGGCGCCGACTCGGAGCTGACCAGCGTGGTCGTCGGGATCATCCCGCCGCGCGAACGTGACTACTCGGTCCACCTCCACTACGGACTGGAGCAGGTCACCTACGTTGTGGCCGGGCGCGTGACGGTGCTGCAGCGCACGACGGGGGATGCTCAGCACGTCGAGCGCGAGCTTGGCCCCGGCGAGGCTATCGTGACGCCGCCCGCCTCGACCCTGTCGTTTCGCAATGACGGGGACGCGCCGGCCGAGGTACTGTTCATCTGCATCCCGCCGTATCCGCCCACCAACGCCGACACCGAGCTGCTGAGCGGCGGCCACAGACCGCTGACGATGCAGGAGTTGCGAACGTCCATTGAGCGGCTGCGGCGCGCCCACGAGTATCTTGGCGCGCAGATCGATGCTCGCCTGCGCGCGATGCGCTGGCTGGTGCAGGTGGACGAGTCAGACAAGCATCGCGGCTGAACCAACGCCGCGCTGACCTGCCTGCCCGGGCTACGATTCCGGTGACGGGGCTTGCGGTGGACGCGGGCCGCACGGAGGAGTCGGATGCCTGACGCGATCGTCATCGGTGGGGGAGTGATCGGGCTGCTCAGCGCGCGCGAGCTGCGGAAGCGCGGCCTTGATGTGACGCTGGTCGAGCGCGATCAGCCGGGCCGGCAGGCCTCGTGGGCCTCGGCGGGCATTCTCAACGCCTCGCACCCGCGGGATGCCAGCCCTGAGGCCGCTCTGAAGCGGCGCAGCGAGGCCCTCTACCCGAGCCTCGTGGCGGACCTCAAGGAGGAGACCGACATCGACCCGGAGATGACGCACCCGGGTGACATCATCCCGGCCTTCACCGAGGAGCATGCCCGTGAGCTGCGGGCTGCCGCCGCCACCGAGCCTGACGCGGTCTTTCTCGAAGGGGCGGCCCTCGGAGAGGCCGAGCCGGTGCTCGGGCCGAACGTCATCGGTGGGCTGATCCGCCCGGGCGGCCAGATCGACAATCGACGACTGTGCCGGGCGCTCGAAGTCGCGGTGCGCCGCGCGGGCGTCAGGCTGGTCTACGGCGCGGCGGTCACCGAGATCCTGCGCGACGGCGACGCAGTACGCGGCGTACGGACCCTCGAAGGGGACATCCTGGCCCCGGTCGTGGTGAACGCGGCGGGAAGCTGGTCGCGCCAGATCCCCGGCTGCGACCCGGTCATCCCGGTCGTGCCGCAGCGAGGCGAGATCCTGGCGCTCGACCAGAGCGCCATCGGCCTGAAGCGGGTGGTGACCAAGGTGCCGGACCCGTACCTCGTACCGCGGGCCGACGGGCGGCTGGTCGTCGGCGCGACGCGCAAGTACACCGGCTACAACAGCTCGTTCACGGCGGGCGGCGTGCACTGGCTGCTCTCCGAGGCCATCAACATGGTCCCGGCCCTGGCCGACGCCCCGATTGTCGAGATCTGGACCGGCTTCCGACCGAACTCGCTGGACAGCCGGCCGAGCATCGGCGCAGGCGCAGTCAAGGGGTTGTATTTCGCGACCGGGCACGGCCCGAGCGGCATCGCCCCGGCCCCGGCCAGCGCCGAGCTGCTGGCCGACCTCGTCACCGGCCAGACCCCGAAAGTACCGACCGCGCCATTCGATCCGCTACGGTTCGTGGGGGTCGAGATGCCCGACCCGAGAACCTGGGGCGTGCGGGGCGGCCTGCCCATCTGATCGACTTCAGCATCATCAAACGGCGCGCCCGCGGCGTGGAAGCGGGTGCAGGAGCGCGTGTCTGTGACCTCTTCTGATGAGCGGCGGGATGTGGTCGTGCTGGCTGGCGGCGTCGGCGCGGCCCGGTTTCTCGAAGGCGTGGTGCAGGCGGTCGATCCGTCTCGCGTGACGGTCGTCGTCAACACCGGCGACGACACCGAGCTGTACGGGCTGACGGTCTGCCCGGATGTCGATACGGTCCTCTACACCCTGTCGGGACAGGTCGAGCCGTCGCAGGGCTGGGGCGTCCGTGGCGACACCTATCATGCGCTGGAGATGTTCGAGCGGCTTGGGCGCGAGCGCTGGTTCCTGCTCGGGGACCGCGATCTCGCCGTCCACATCCACCGCACCGAGCTGCTTCGCCAGGGCCGCGCCCTGAGCGAGGTCACTGCCGATCTGACCGCGCGGATGGGCCTTGCGGTGCGGATGCTGCCGATGAGCGACGAGCCGGTCCGGACCCAGATCCGCACCCCGGACGGCTGGCTGGCGTTTCAGGAGTACTTCGTTCATCGACGGTCGCAGGACGACGTGCTGGAGATCCGCTACGACGGCGTCGAGGCGGCGCGGCCGGCCCCGGGCCTCCTCGACACGATCCGACAGGCGTCGGTCATCCTGATCAGCCCGAGCAACCCGCTGGTCAGCGTCGGCACGATCCTGGCGCTCGACGGCGTGCGTGACGCCCTCCGTGAGACGGCTGCGCGGATCGTCGGCGTCAGCCCGATCATCGGCGGGGCGACCATCAAGGGGCCGGCTGACCGGATGATGCGCGGCCTGGGCATGGAGGTCTCGGCGGTCGGGGTGGCGCGCGCCTACGCCGACTTCCTGGACGTGCTGGTCATCGACAATCAGGATGCGGCCCTGGCTCCGGCGGTCGAAGCGGAGGGCGTGCGTGCCGTGGTCACCGACACGATCATGCGCGACTTTGACGTGAAGCGCACACTGGCCCAGACCTGCCTCGACGCCGCGATCTCCTGATGGTCGATCGCCTGGGCGAGCGGCAGAGCGGCGGACTGTGGGTCGTCATCCCGTACAAGGGGTCGGCTGGCAGCAAGCGCCGCCTCGCCGGCCTGCTGGACGCCGACGCACGCACGCGTCTGAGTCAGACGATGTTTGTCGGCGTGCTGGCGGCCGCCTGCAACGCGAGCACGGTCGAGCGGGTGCTGGTGCTGCACCCTGGCGACGCATGGGTGGTGGCGCCTGACCATGCGCGGTTGACCTTCCTGGCCGAGGCCCCTGAGATCGACATCGCGCCCGACGACGGCCCTGGTGACGGTCTGAACCGGGCGCTGCGCCAGGCGCAGCGCGTTGCCACGTCGGGCGGCGCGGCAGGCCTGCTGATGTTGCCCTCAGACCTGCCCACCGTCACGACAGGTGACATCGACGCGCTCAGCGCGGCCGCCGAGCAGGCGAACGTCGTCATCGCGCCCGACGGCGCTCGCGAGGGCACCAACGCGCTGCTGCTGTCGCCGCCGGCCGCTATCGCGCCGCGTTTCGGCGTCGGGAGCTTCGTGGAGCATCAGCGGCAGGCACGCGCGGCTGACGTGCCGCTCCGCACAGTGGAGCGGGCAGGGCTGGCGCTGGACCTCGACACGCCAGACGATGTGCAGCGTCTCTTGCTCAACGCGGCCAACTGCCCGGCAGCGCGCCTGCTCCGCGACCTGGGCCTGACGCTGGAGGCCGTCGAGCAGGCCGGGCGCTCGGCCGCCGCCAGCGCCCGGCCCTAGCCCGGGCCGGTCTGGTCAGTCGCCGTCGTACCGCTCTTCCTTCCAGGGGTCACCGCGCATGTGATACCCGTACGACTCCCAGAAGCCGGCCTTGTCCTCCGCGACGAACTCCAGGCCGCGCAGCCATTTGGCGCTCTTCCAGAAGTAGAGGTGCGGCACGAAGAGCCGCAGCGGCCAGCCGTGCTCCGGCGAGATGTTCTCGCCGTTCCGCTGGAACAGCAGCAGCACGTCGTCGCGGTCCAGGTCGGCAAGCGGGACATTCGCCGTGAACTTGTTCTCGGCGAGCGCCATCACGAATCTGGCCTCTGGTCGGGGCCGGACCAGCCGCATGATGTCTCGGAAGGCGACGCCCGTCCACTCGCTGTCGAACATGCTCCAGCGCGTCACGCAGTGGATGTCGGTCTTGATGGTGACCGTCGGGAGATCGCGAAACTGCGCGTAGGTCAGGTGCATCGGGTTCTCGACCAGGCCCGAGACGGTGAAGGTCCAGGTCTCCGGGTTGAAGGCCGGCACCGAGCCGTAGTGCAGCACCGGCCACTTTTCGGTCTGGTACTGCCCCGGGGGAAGGCGGTCGCCGAGCGCTTTCGAGCGCTCCAGCCGCCCCTTGTTGAAGAAGTTGAACGCCATCCTCTCACTCCCTGGAACGGTCCATCCTTCGGCCGTTCCGAGTGTACCGCGTGTTGCCGTAAGGTTGACGCCTGGGCCGCCTGCCGCGTCAGCGCAGCGCGGTACCTGCGGCCCGGTTGCTCTCAACAACCTGCCCGAGCGCGGTTCCGCTCTCTTGAAATATACGCCCGGAGCCGCTGCCTGGATCAGCTAAACGCGGCGATACCGGTCAGATCCTGCCCGAGGATGAGCGTGTGGATCTCGTGGGTGCCCTCGTAGGTGATGACCGTTTCGAGGTTCGCCATGTGGCGGATGATCGGGTGTTCCAGGCTGATGCCGTTGCCGCCAAGGATCGTCCGCGCCGTTCGGGCCACCTGCAAGGCCGAGGCTGCGTTGGCGCGCTTCGCCAGGGAGACCTGCTGGTGCCGCAGCGCGCCGCCATCCTTTAGCCGGGCGAGCTGCAAGGCCACCAGCTGCGCCTGGGTGATGGCGGTCAGCATGTCGGCCAGTTTCTCCTGGGTGAGCTGGAAGCCGGCGATCGGCTTGCCGAACTGCGGTCGGATCTTGCTGTACTCCAGCGCGCTCTCGAAGCAGGCCATCGCCGCGCCGATGACGCCCCAGGCGATGCCGAAGCGCGCCTCGTTGAGGCACCGCAGCGCCGACCCGATCCCCTTCGTGCCCGGCAGCAGCGCCGAGGCCGGCACCCGCATGTCGTCGAAGTGCAACTCGGCGGTCACCGAGGCCCGCAGCGAGAGCTTCTTCTCGACCTTCCGCGCGCTGAACCCCTTCGTGTCCGTGTCCACCACGAACCCACGAATGCCGTCTGGCGTCTTCGCCCAGATGATGCAAAGGTCAGCGATGGTGCCGTTGGTGATCCACATCTTCGCACCGTTGATGACCCAGCCGTCGCCGTCGGAGGCGGCGCGCGTCTCCATGCCGGAGGGGTCCGAGCCGTGGTCTGGCTCGGTCAGGCCGAAGCAGCCGATCAGCTCGCCGTCGGCCATCTTCGGCAGGTACTTCTGCTTCTGCGCCTCAGACCCGAAGGCGTAGATCGGGAACATCGTCAGGCTGCTCTGGACCGAGACGAAGCTTCGCAGGCCGGAGTCGCACCGCTCAAGCTCCTGGCAGATCAGCCCGTAGCAGGAGTACGGCATGCCGGCGCCGTACGTCGGCATGCTCGCGCCGAAGAGGCCGAGCTTGCCCATCTCCGGGATCAGGTGCTTCGGGAAGGTGGCCGCCTCGAAGTGGTCGGCGATGCCTGGCAGGGCCACGGCCTCGACCCACTCGCGCGTGGATTGCTGTACGAGGCGTTCCTCGTCGGTAAAGGGCAGATCGTAGTAGTTCAACAT
Organism: Chloroflexota bacterium; assembly: GCA_020850535.1. Classification (NCBI taxonomy): domain Bacteria; kingdom Bacillati; phylum Chloroflexota; species Chloroflexota bacterium. The sequence goes on along the minus strand of JADZEM010000019.1, from coordinate 30,934 downwards.
GGGAGATGCTCCTCGTGCGGGCAATGCTAAAGCACGGGAGCACGCGAATCGAGTGACCAGACCAGCGAGGCCTGCGCGGACCCGCCGGCTGACGGCCTACTTGCCGACGGCGAACGCGGTCCGGGCGAACTCGCCGTTGGCGTTCGACATCGCGGCCTCAAGCTGCTCGGCGCTGATCAGCCGGCCGTAGCCGCGCCCGTCGCTGTCTACGGGGTCGTTGTAGATGAAGCTCTGCCCGGCGATCCCGACCAGCACGATGTAGTGGTCGCCGCCGTAGCCGACGCGGCCGCGGCCTGGGAGTTGGCGGTACTTGACCTGGGGAATGACGACGCGCTGCTGCCGCAACTCGGCGCGGATGTCGTCCAGCGTCCAGCGCCGCCAGCCGCCGTCCTCCTGGCGCAGGCCGTAGCTCTTCGCGCCGCGCATCTCGGCCACGGCCGCGAGGTGCTGGATGTAGGTGCCGCAGTCGTCGCAGCGCGGGTTCTCCTGGAGCGTGAGCGCCATCTCGCGCAGCGTCCCGAGCGGCTCGCTCTTGCCGAGCGCTTCGAGCGCCATCGCCACGCTCGTCGGTCCGCAGTTGGCGTCGGCGTAGGGGCTGCCGTCGATCTGGCTGCGATACGGCACGCGCAGCCACAGGTCCGGCGCGGAGGTCATCAGCGCGGTCCGGGTCAGCATGTAAGTCGAGATCTCGGCCTGGTCGCCGCGCGGCAGCATCAAGTCCAGGCCATCGACCCAGCCCATGACCCACTCGCCCGGCGCACGGTCAGTCAGGTAGAACGCCTGCGCCCAGCGTCCGCGCGTCTCGCCCGTGGTCTCGATGTACTGGCCACGGGTCAGGGTAGTGATCTCTTCGGACAGCAGATTCGGCATGGTGCGGAGGTGTGTGGCGCGGCGGGCGCGGGCCCAGCGCGGCCAGGGCGCGTCCGTCAGATCGGCCCGGTCGATCCAGACCTCGCCGGCCTTGTGGCCTTTGCCGTCGCCCGGAAAGTAGACGTAGGCGCGAGCACCCCGCAGCTCGATCATCTGGACGGTGATGTCCTTCGGGATCTTCGCGAACTCGACGGCTGCGCTGTCCCAGCCGGACCAGATCGCCGTCTCTTTGGCCGTCTTCGCCCAGGCGGTGGCCGGCTCGATGGCCGGCGCGCTCTCGACGTTCTGCGCGTAGGCCGGGGCCGTCGGCACGATCCCGGGCAGCAGCCCGACCAGCGCGGCGGCGAGTGTGAGGACGCCGACGGCCCGCCGTGCGCCCGAGTGGAGCGATCCGTTCAGCCAGCGGTGCAAGCTCTCGACTCCCTGACGACGCCCGCAGGCGCAAACGGTGAGCGGACAGTGCGCTGAAGCACAACCGTCCGGCACCCGAAGCAGAAGACCCGCCGAACGATACGCCAGTCTACGCCGCCATGCCAAGAAACGCGGCAAGGTGACGGCAATCTGGGATCGAAACCGTAACGAACGAGCAGCGGATCGGGATCTCGCTGGCGTTCACTTCAGGCGTGACGGCTTTCAGGTGGCCCCACGACGCGTCGCGATTGCAGCGGCGATCAGTGGAAGTAGCGGCCGCCGTCGATCACCAGGTTCTGGCCGGTTGTGCTGTCCGTCTTGGCGAACGTCACGACCTGCTCGGCCACGTCGTCGCGGTCGGCAGCCTTCCCGATCAGCGCACCCGCGCGCGCGTTCTTGACCTGGTCGGGGTGGAGGCGCGCCGTCATGCGCGTCCCCTCCATCAGGCCAGGAGCGACGCAGTTGACCAGGATGTCCGGCGCGAGCGCCACCGCCATGCACCGCGTCAGGTGGTTGAGCGCCGACTTCGACACGGCGTAGGCGATGCTGCTGCCCGATGGCGCAAAACCGGCCACCGAGCTGACGTTGATGATCCGCCCGCCCCCCTGGCGCTTCATGATCGGGGCGATCTCGCGGATGCAGAGGAACGGGCCGGTCGTGTTGGCGTTCAGGATGGTGTTCCAGATGTCCGGCGTGAGCCCTTCCAGATCCTTGAACGCCACGAACTGGTTGTAGGCCGCGTTGTTCACCAGCACGTCGATGCGCCCAAACTGGGCCAGCACCTGCTCGTAGAGGGCGGCGATCTGCTCCTGGACGGTGACGTCGGCCAGGAAGACCTCGGCCTTCACGTCGTAGCCGCGCAGCTCGGCGGCCACGCCCTCGGCGTCCTCCCGCGAGGAGCGGCAGACCACCGCCACGTTCGAGCCTTCGCGGGCCAGCGCGTTGCAGATCCGCCGGCCCAGTCCGCCGTTCCCACCGGTCACCAAAGACACCGCGCCGCGCAACTGCATCGCCGTTCGCCTCCGCCAGGGTTCAACTGCCAGTCTCGCGACGCAGTATAGGCAACGCCACCCCCGGACATGCATCGGCTGACCCGGCTACCCGGGGCGATTGCATGTTGAGCGCGTCGCGCAGCGTCGTCGGGGACTGAAGTCCCCGCCTACCATCATGCTGTCGCTCCGCGACGCTCCCGTCTGGCCTGTCGCTGTCGTTCGCGGCGTCCGTCGCGCAGCGACTGAATGACTGTAGGCGGGGGATTCATTCCCCGACCGCTCGTTCCGCACAGCTATGGGAACACCACAGCTATGGGAACACCAACGAACATACAATCGCCCTGCCCGGCTACCCGGACGTTACCGTCACCCGGCGGCCCGTTCGATGATACCCTTGCGGAGCGTTCGCAACAGGCCGACGAGGTACGCCACGTTGTGCAGGCTGATCAGCCGTGGGCCGAGCGGCTCGCCGGTCCGTACCAGGTGGTGCAGGAACGCCCGACCGTACCGCTGACAGGTGACACAGGTGCAGGCCGGGTCGAGCGGCCCGGTCTCGGCGCGCAGGGCCGCCCGCGCGACGTTGAGCCGCCCCTCCGAGGTGTAGGCGTAGCCGTTACGCCCGAGCCGCGTCGGCAGGACGCAGTCGAACATGTCGATGCCCGCTGCCGCGTAGGCGAGAAGCTGATCTGGCTCGCCAACCCCCATCAGGTAGCGGGGCCGGTCCTCGGGTAACTCCGGCGTGGTGATCTGGACGAGCCGGTCCATCGTCTCGCGCGGCTCCCCGACGCTCAGGCCGCCGATGGCGTAGCCCGGGAAGCCGGCCGGCGCGAGGGCGCGGGCCGCCTGGACGCGCAGGTCCGGCTCCATGCCGCCCTGCACGATGGCGAACAGCAACTGATCGCCGCGGCGGTGCGCCCGCTGCGCCTGGAGCGCCCAGCGGTGGGTGCGCTCCAGGGCGCGCTCGGCCTGCTCGCGCGTGCTCGGGTAGCCGATGCACTCGTCTAGCGGCATGATGATGTCCGCGCCGATCTGCTCCTCGATCCGCATCACCGAGGCCGGCGTGAAGCGCCGGGGCCGCCCGTTCAGGTGCGAGCGGATCGTCACGCCCTCGTCGTCAATCTCGCGGAGCGCCGCCAGCGAGAAGACCTGGAAGCCGCCGCTGTCGGTCAACATCGGGCCGTCCCAGCGCATGAACCGGTGGACGCCGCCCCGCCGCGCCACCATCGCCGCGCCCGGGCGCGTGGCGAGATGGTAGGCGTTCGCCAGGACGCATTCCGGCTGGATCGTGGCAAGGTCGGACGGCAGCAGACCTTTGACCGTCGCCTGGGTGCCGACCGGCATGAAGGCTGGCGTCTCCACGACGCCGTGCGGGGTGTGTAAGCGCCCGGCGCGTGCGCCCGTGTCTGGGCAGCGCGCCACGATCTCGAAGTGCATGTGTCCTCGGCGGCCATCCGACGACCAACCGACGCGGCCGGCTGGCGCTGGTAACATTCGTGCTGGAGAGGATCGTAGCGGACCGGCGGGGTCCGCCCGGAGGACCGTGGTGCCGTTCGAGAGCCTGGGAAGGCTCCTGCCGTCCCTCCCCACCGAGCAGTTCGCCTACGAGCTGCCGCCGGAGCTGATCGCGCAGGAGCCGGCCACCCCCCGCGACAGCTCGCGGCTGCTGGTGGTGGACCGCGCAACCGGGCGCTTCACGCACGCACGTTTCTCCGAGATCGGCCGCTGGCTGCGGGCTGGCGACCTGCTGGTGGTGAATCGGAGTCGGGTGGTGCCGGCGCGGCTGGCTGCTCGCCGCCGGCCGGGCGGCGGGGCCGCCGAGATCCTGCTGCTGAAGCGGGTCGGGCCCGGCCGGTGGGAAGCGCTGGTCAAGCCCGGGCGGAAGCTGGAGCCAGGCAGCGTCGTCGACCTGGGCAGCGGGATCGTCGGCGAGGTCGTGGAGCGCTCGGCGGCCGGCGGCCGGCTGATCCAGTTCTCACTGGAGACGAAGGCGGCCCCTCCTGGCGACGTGGACGCGGCGGCTCCTGGCGACGTGGACGCGGCGGCTCCTGGCGACGTGGACGCGGCGGCTCCTGGCGACGTGGACGCGGCGGTGCTGGCGCTCGGTAGCCTCCCGTTGCCGCCCTACATCCACGGCTACACCGGCGACCCTGAGCGCTACCAGACGGTCTACGGCGATCAGCTCGGGTCGGCTGCTGCGCCAACGGCCGGTTTGCATTTCACGCCGCCGCTGCTCGAATCGCTGGCGGCCCAGGGTGTCGGGCTGGCGACCGTGACCCTGCACGTCGGGCTGGATACCTTCCGCCCCGTCAAGGTGGATGACCTCGCCCAGCACGAGATTCACCGCGAGACCTGCACGCTGCCGACGGAGACTGCCGAGGCCATCAGCGAGACGCGGGCACGTGGCGGGCGGGTCGTGGCGGTCGGCACGACGACGGTGCGGACCCTGGAAACGGCCGGGGCTGCGTCAGAGGATGGTCAACTCGCGGCGTGGACTGGCGACACGGGCCTCTTCATCGTGCCGGGGTACCGGTTCCGCGTCGTCGATGCGATGGTGACGAACTTTCACCTGCCGCGCTCGACGCTCCTGGCGCTGGTCAGCGCGTTCGCGGGGCGAGACCTGATCATGGCGGCCTACGCGGAAGCGATCCGCGAGCGCTACCGGTTCTTCTCGTTCGGAGACGCGACGCTGCTGCTGTGAGACAGTCTCCAGGCGCGTTGCGCTCTGCGTGGCGCCGCGTGAGTCAGGCCAGCACGATCCCGAGTTCCGCGATCAGCGCAGTCACGAGGCGGAGCAGCACGGCGGGGCTGAACGGCTTGGCCAGGAAGTGATCCGCGCCGATGGCGATGGCCGCACGGCGGTCTTCCTGGGTGCCGTTCGCGGTGATCATGATGACGGGGATGTCCCTGGTCGCGTCGGCGGCGCGCAGCATCCGGCAGACTTCGTGTCCGCTGAGGTGGGGCATGCGCACGTCGAGGATCGCGACGGCCGGCCGATGCTCGGTCGCCAGTTTCAGCGCAGCGGCGCCATCGCCGGCCTCGATCACCCGAAAGGTCGGAGACAGGATCATGCGGAGCAACGCTCGAACGTGTGGCTCGTCGTCCGCGATCAAGATGCTGGCCATGACGGGCTGCATAACGCTCCTGGCTGGCGGGAGGGGATGGGCAATGTTGCGCGAAAATCGGGTCTGTGCCGGCGCGGTCCCTCCGAGAGAGCGCGCGTTCTTGCGACATAGCAGTCAGTCCGTCGAGATACCGTCAACCTGTGTCCCTGTGCTGTTCGCGGTCGAGTCACCTGGACGCGATGCGCCCGCGCGGCCTACGCTCTCCGTGCTGCGGCGCGCCGCGTCCAGGCGCTCCGAGCCAGGAGGGATGTGACGTGGTCGTCGTAGGCAGCGGCGCGCACCGCTACGAGGTTGTCGAGGGCTGGGAGCAGTTGCCGGCGGGTTGGACCCATCGCGACGTCGCGGGGGTCGGCGTGGACTCGCGGGATCGGGTGTACCTCATCACGCGCGGTGCGCCACGCGTGATCGTGTACGGCAAGGACGGGGCGTTTCTGTCGTCCTGGGGCGAAGATCAGTTTACAGATCGCACGCACGGCATCACCATCGGGCCGGATGATAGCGTCTACTGCGTGGACGATGGCGGCCACGTCGTCAAGAAGTTCACCAGCGACGGCAAGCTGCTGATGACGTTGGGGACGGGGAAGCCCTCGGATACTGGCTACGACGGCGCGAACGTCGCGTCGATCGCGCACGGTGGGCCGCCGTTCAACCGGCCGACGAACGTCGCCGTCGCGCCGAACGGCGAGCTGTACATCTCGGACGGCTACGGCAACTGCCGCGTGCATCGCTATTCGGCCGCCGGCGAGCTGATCCAGTCCTGGGGCACGCCCGGCCGCGGCCCCGGCGAGTTCAACCTGCCACACGGCATCTGGGTGCTGCCCGATGGCCGCGTGCTGGTGGCCGACCGCGAGAACGACCGGATCCAGGTCTTCAGTCCGGACGGCGCCTACCTGACCGAGTGGCTCGACGTGCAGCGGCCGACGCAGGTGATCTCGCGCGGCGACGGCCTCGTCTACGTCAGCGAGCTGCAGTGGATGCCGGGGCAGCAGTCGTTCAGGAACGGCAAGGCGGCCACCCGCGTACCGGCCCGCATCAGCGTCTACGACGAGAGCGGCCGGCTTCAGGGCCGGCTGGAGGAGCTTGAGGCCGGCCCCTGCGCCTCGGGGAGCGTTGGCGCGCCGCACAGCCTGGCCGTGGACAGCGAAGGCTCGATCTACGTCGGCGAGGTGACGTACACCTTCCTGGTCAGCCGTGGGCACGCGCCGGCCGACTGCCACATGTTCCAGAAGTTCGCGCGGGTGCGCTGAGCGCCAGCCACCGTCAGTCGGCGCCAGCGTGGCGCGCAGCCAGCGTGGCGCGCAGGTGGATCAGGGCGATTGCATGTTCATTGGTGTCCCCGAAGCATCATGGAACGGTCGGTCGGGGACTGAAGTCCCCGCCTACAGTCACGCCGTCGCTGCGCGACGGACGCAGGGAACGGCAGGCACTGGTGCGACTGGCGCGTCGCGCAGCGACTGCAGGATCGTAGGCGGGGCTTTCAAGCCCCGACGCGGCGGCACGACGACATCAACATGCAATCGCCCTGCGTGGGGAGCGCGGCTGGAAGCGTGGGAGCAGCGTCATACGGTATACTAGTTGAGCGTTCAACTATCGACGTTGAAGGGCGGCGGGCGGCCCCTCGATCGGCTCTGCTTGCCGTCCCGCTTTCCCGGGCGGCACCATGCTCGACCAGGAGCGGCTGCCACTGTGCGCGGCCCCTGGAGGGACGATGACCGACAAGCGACACCCCACCTACCTGCTCATGAATGGCGAGCTTGTCCTCTACGACGACGCGCGCGTCCACGTGCTCAGCACGGCATTCAAGTACGGCGCGACCGTCTTCGAGGGGCTGCGCGCCTACTGGAACGCGGAGCAGGGCGAGCTGTACGGCTTCCGCCTGCGCGAGCACTTCCAGCGGCTCGTCGAGTCGCTTCGCATCTGCCGGATGGGGTCGCCGCTGACCGTCGAGGAGTACACCGCCGACCTGCTCAAGCTGATCCGCGCCAACGGCCTGCGCGAGGATCAGCACATGCGCGTCTCGGCGTTCGTGGAGGCGGACGACGGCGGGCTGGGCTCCTCGGGGCCGATCTCCGTCTCGATGGCGGCGCTGCCGATGGGCCGCTACTTCGCGAAGGAGGGCCTGGACATCCAGGTCAGCTCCTGGACGCGCATCTCTGACACGTCGATGCCGCCGCGCGTCAAGGCCGTGCCCAACTACCACAACTCGCGCCTGGCCCTGCTCCAGGCCCGCGCCGACGGCTACGACGACGCCCTGCTGCTGACCGGGGAGGGGAAGGTCACCGAGGGGCCGGGCTACGCCCTGTTCATGGTGCGCGGCGGCAGGCTGATCACCCCGCCGGTCACGTCCGGCATCCTGGAGAGCATCACCCGCGACGCCGTCCTGACCCTGGCTGAGGACGCCGGCCTCCGCATCGAGGAGCGGCTCATCGACCGGACCGAGCTGTACATCGCCGACGAGCTGTTCTTCTGTGGCAGCGCCGCCGAGGTGACGCCCGTCTTCTCGGTGGACCGCATCACCGTGGGCAGCGGCTCGACCGGCCCGACGACCGCCACGTTGCGCCAGGCGTTCCTGGCAACGGTCCGCGCCGAGCGGGCCGACACCCACGGCTGGCTGACGCCGATCTTCGCAGCCGAGGCGGCGGCCGTGGCTGCGTCAACCGCCGTCAGCGCCACCTGACCCCCAGCCTGGCGGGCCGCCGCGCCGTCAGGCGGCCCGCAACGAGGAGAGGAAGCCCCGATGTCCACCGGTCCCACCGCCAGCCGCATGCCGGCCGTCTATCTCAGCCACGGCGCACCCACGCTCGTCGACGACCCGATCTGGCCAGGTCAGCTGGCGGCGTGGGCAGCCGATCTCCCCCGTCCGAAGGCGATCCTCGTGGTCTCGGCGCACTGGGAGGCAGCGCCGGTGACCATCGGCGCGACGACCGCCGTGCCGTTGATCTACGACTTCTGGGGCTTCCCGGAGAAGTACTACCAGATCACCTACCCTGCGCCGGGCGCTCCCGAGCTGGCGCAGCGGGTCCGGCAGCTGCTCGCGCCGGCCATCCCCGTGGCCGAGGAGCCGACGCGCGGCCTCGATCACGGCGCGTACGTGCCGCTGACCCAGATGTACCCGGACGCCGACATTCCGGTGCTGCAGATCTCGATGCCGAGCGAAGATCCTCGGCAATTGCTGGAGGTCGGGCGGCGGCTGGCCCCCCTGCGCGGCGAGGGCGTGCTGATCGTGGGCAGCGGCTTCATGACCCACAGCTTCGACGCGATCCGGCAGATGCGGATGGGCGCGTCCGGCATCCCGAGCGCGCTGGTCGAGTTCGACGCCTGGGCGGCCGAGTCGCTCGCCCGAAAGGACGTCGATACGCTCCTGGACTACCAGCAGACCGCCCCCGGGCTGGCCTACGCCCACCCGACAGTGGATCACTTCGTGCCGCTGTTCATCACCCTGGGGGCTGACCTGGAGCAGCAGTCGGACGCCGAGACGGCGGTCGGCGGCTTCTGGATGGCGAACTCGAAGCGGTCGGTGCAGTTCGGCTGATCCACTGCCGCACTCCCAGGGGCCTCCTACTCCACCACGCAGAAGGCGGCGTCGTACCCGTCATCCCGAGCGGAGTGAGGCTGCTCCCTCCCCAGGGCGATTGCATGTTCGCTGGTGTTCTCGAAGCGCGACGAGACGCGCAGTCGGGGGTTGAAACCCCCGCCTACAGTCACGCCGTCGCTGCGCGACGGCCGTCAGGAACGGCGTCGTCTGGTGCGACCGGAGCGTCGCGCAGCGACTGCAGGATGGTAGGCGGGGCTTTCAAGCCCCGACGCGGCGACACGACGACATCAACATACGATTGCACTGGCTCCCTTCACCGTCATCCCGAGCGACGTGAGCGTGCGAACGCAGTCGAGGGATCTTCCTCACGCCACAGAAGGAGAAGATCCCTCTCCACTCCGCTCGTTCCTCGCCGCGGTCGGGATGACGGGGGAAGCGTCGAGTGACCCGCCCCGGTCGTTCACGACTGACAGGCCACTAGCTGACCAGCGCCGGCCGGCCGCTCAGCGCTTCGATGGCCCGCAGCTGCCCCGCGAACGCATGCTCGACGGCGTGCGGCGCCAGCAGCGCGATCCCGACGCAGTACTTGCTGACCCGGGTCGGGCGGATGCTCCGCCGCTGCATCACCTGGGCGAACGGCGAGCCGCGATCCACCCCGCTCTGCTTCAGCTCGGCGACGACGATCCCGGGCAGCATCGCGGCGTGGCCGCGCGTCGGGCCGTCGCCCACCCCGGTGAACTGAATGCCGAGGTCGATGGTGAGTCGTTCGGCCGTGTGCAGGCCGGCCAGCGTGATGCGCCGAAAGTCGTTGCGGAGGGTCGGGAAGAGCTGTTGCTCGTGGGGCGGCACGTGCGCGGCGAGCAGCGCGCGGGCGGTCGGCGTCAGCTCGTCGATGGGCGTGACCGTCTGCAACCGCTGCTTCACGGTCCGGCCGGCATCTGTGCGGGTCTTGATCTCGAAGAACGAGAGATCGCTGTCGAGATAGGTGCGGCTGCGGACCTTGTGGCGGACCTGGCGGCCATCATGATGGTCGCGGTAGAGGGCGAAGTCCGCCGTGTCGAAGTAGACCGTACGATAGGCGTGCTGGCGCAGGCCGTCGATCTCCAGGATCGCGTAGTGCTGCACGAGCTGGGCGAGCATACCGGGGAGATCTGACGCGGCAATCAGGAATTTTGTGTCCACTCGATTGAGCAGGGAGATCGACGACAGTGCGCCGAGCGATGTCGGCTGGAATTCGCCAAGCATCCGCGCAACTCGGTCATCGGTCCGCTCGACGATGGGGAAGATAGCTCGGGCCAGGGCGAGCTCGCCGGTCTCAGGCACAAGCTGCAGCGGTGTGGACAACATCAGATGCTCCGTTTCCGCGCGCGTCTCGCTGCGCGGCTCGATATCTCTTGAGTCCAAGCTTCGCACCTGATGCTGAACCGACTGGCCGGAAAACCTGGAGGCTTCCTGAAGACCCCCAGCCGGTGAAACGGTCCGCGCAACCCCGCGTGCCCCTCTGTTGGCCTGCTGACTGGCCTGCTGACGCGACAGACTACCAATCTGTAGCGCGCTGACGCATTGACCTGCGCCGAATGCCAGCCCGCCTGACAGGCGGGCTATTTCTTTGGTGATGTCGAACTACCACCCGTCAGGTTTGACGATCTGTCGCGTTGTTCTGAACTAGCGCCACCTTCCGTCGCCCAAACGGACCGACCTGCCGGCGACGCTCATCCTGGAGCTGCTGTCCATGCGCCCTCTGGCCTCCTTCACGTCTCTCGCGCTCGCCGCCGGTCTCACCGCGACCGCGCTGTTCGGCCTCGGCCAGCAGCCCGCCGCCAGCCTGACCGCCGGCGGCTCGGTCGCCCATGCCCAGGCGGCTGGCTTCGTGGAGACGTTCACCGGGCGGCCGGCCGGGCCGACCGCGTATCGGCCGGCCGGCTGGGACGTGGTGACCCACTCGCGCGACGTGAGCACCTGGGACCAGCCCGAGAGCATGCTGGCGTCGCACGGGGCCGACTGCTCGGCGCACCCGGCCCAGCATCAGGTGGCAAGCTACGCCGACACCATCTTCCAGTGCAACGACCACCTGATGACGGCGATGCAGGCAGGCGGCTACGGCGCGATCTACCTCACGCCGAGCCAGCAGATCGACTTCTCGGGCGGCGAGGCCACGCTCCGCTTCGACCTCTCCACGCTGCGCCTCTCGCATCGCGACTGGGTGGACATCTGGGTCACCCCGTTCGAGGATAACGTGCCGGCCCCGCTCGACAACTGGCTGCCGGACCTGACCGGCCTGCCGAAGCGAGCGATCCACCTCCGCATGGACACGTCGAGCGGCGCGACGATCTTCCGCGCCGACGTGATCCGAAACTTCGGCGAGACGGCCCTGCCCTCCAACTGGTGGACCGGCTACGAATCGTTCCTGACCCCGAGCGGCGTCCGACGCGACACCTTCGAGCTGAAGCTCTCGAAGACCAGCCTCGCGTTCGGGATGCCGGGCTACACCTTCTCCTGGGTGGACGCGCAGTTCCCCGCGCTCGACTGGACGCGCGGCGTGGTCCAGTTGAGCCACCACTCGTACAACCCGCTCAAGGACTGCGACATGGCGTCCTGCGCGGCGAACACCTGGCACTGGGACAACGTCCAGATCAATCCGGCCGTCCCGTTCACCACCCTGGCCGGCGACCGGGCCGCCGCCTCGGCCAGCAGCCCGACCGTCACGTTCGCGACGCCGGCCCCGGCCGGCAGCTACCTGCGGTTCCTGGGCATCGGCAGCGGACTCCAGATCAGCCTGGACGGCGGTGCGTGGCAGAGCGTCAGCCCGCGCCAGACGGTCAGCGCCCGAGACGAGGCGTTCAAGCCGTACTGGGTGGCCGTGCCAGCCGGCACGCGCGCGGTGGCGTTCCGAGGCAGTGACTGGTGGGGCGGCCCCTGGCGCACCAACGGCGTCGCGATCTGGTCCGAGAGCGGCCCGGGCGGCGCCAGCGGGCCAGGCGTGACCTCCACGCCGGCGGCGACCAGCACCATGCCGCCTGCCACGGCCACCCCCACGGCAGCCCCGGCCACGTCCACGCCGACGACGCCCCCGGCTACCCCCACCACGGCCCCGGTCACCCCGACGAGCACCGCCACCCGGCCGCCGGCTACGCCGACCGCCACCGTGCCCGCCGCGACGGCCACGGCCACCGCCCCTGCCACGGCAACGCCATCGACCCCACCCGCGCCCGGCGGCAACGGCTCGATCAAGCTGACCGGCAACGTCCACGCGACGGTCCCGCACGCCCCTGAGCTGGCCCTGGCCGGCGACTGGACCGCCGAGCTCTGGTTCAAGGATGAGTACTCGCCGTCCGCCACGTTCAACCACGCCCCGCAGGCCTTGCTGATGGCCGGCGATACCGACTGGGACGCCGACATCCCGCTGATGGCGGGCATCGAGTGGGGCAGCCTGGTTGTCGGGGACCGCAACGACTGGGCGAACCAGCAGCTACGCTACGACCTGACGGCGAACGGCGTCGCGCCGGGCGGCTGGCATCACCTGGCCGTCAGCAAGGCGGCGGCGACGCGGCGTGTGCAGATCGTGCTGGACGGACGGCTGGTGGCCGAGGGCACCCTCTCCGGCCGAAACCCGACGCCGAGCGGCAAGGGGCTGACCATCGGGCGAAACGGTCGGCAGCACAACTGGCGCGGCAAGCTGGACGATATCCGGATCTGGAGCGTGGTGCGCTCGGTCAGCGAGATCGGGGCCGCCTACCGCGCGGAGCTGTCCACGACGCCAGCCGGGCTGGTGGCGAACTGGAAGCTCAACGAGACGGCCGGCCTGACGGCTGCCGACAGCGCAGGCTCACCGCGGACCGCGACGGTCCAGAACGCGCGCGGCCTGCCGTGGAGCACCGAGGTGCACCCGTAGTCGTCAGTAGTGAATCTTGATGCGGGTACCGTCCGGGGCCCAGTCGAAGACGACCTTGGCGTCGTCGTCCGAGAGGCTCACGCAGCCGTTGCTGGCTGGCGCCCCGAACCCGCTGCGCCAGTACGAGCCGTGGATGGTGTAGTCGCCCATGAAGGCGAGGACCCAGTGGACATCGGGGATGTCGTAGCGGGAGCCGTTGACGTTGGTCCCCTGGAAGCGAGCAGTGGGCATCTTGTACTCGACGTTGAACTCGCCGAGGGGCGTGTCCGCGCCGGGAACGCCCGTCGCCACCTTGAACGTCCTGACCACCTTCCCCTTCTCGTAGAGGGTCATCATCTGGCGGGTCACGTCCACGTCGATCAGCTTGTCCTCTTCGGTGACGAAGCTGAGGATCGCCTCGTTCTCGAAGTAGCTGCCAGCCACCGAGCGCGCGCCGCCCTGACCGGGCTTGATCTTGATGGTCACCTCGGCGTCAAAGGGGAGCGTCTTCGTCGGAGTGAACTGCACGCGGCGGTCGTCGAGCCAGTCCCACTTTCCGGGGACGTTCGGCTCCATCGAGATCGCTGAGAGGGCAGCCTTGCGGTCGCGGATCGGCTGCTCGAAGATGATGACCGGCTTCGTTTTGGCCGGGACGCGCTGCCCCAGCTCGACCCCGAGATCCCAGTCCTCGACCATCAGCCGGCCGGGCGTCTGGAGGGTGACGGTCGGCGGCTCGGCGGCCGGCGCCCCGCCCTTCGCATAGGCGTCCGCGAAGGTCAGCTCATAGGTTGTGCCCTGGGCCAGCCCCTCAACGGTCAGCTGCACCAGCTGCGGATCCTTGCGGTCCACCGCCCAGTTGACGGTCAGCGGCGGATCCGACTGCACCTTGAGACGGTCCATCGGCTGGCTCCAGCGCAGGCTGACCGGCTTGCCGATCTCGGTTGTGATCGGCTCGTCGGCGTCGAGCAGCGCGGGCCGCTTCGGCGCGACGACGGTGTACGGGGCCGCCTGGCCGTTGCGGAGCGGCAGGCCGTTCGCGCCGCGCGCCTCGGCCACCGTCACCGTGTAGGTCTGGCCGTCGGCCGGGTTCTCCAGCCAGAGTGCCGATACCTGCCGGTTGTTCGGATCGACCTGCGTCCGCACGGCAGTCGGCGGCTCGATCTTGTAGCCAACGCTGTCGATGGGGCTATCCCACTGGATCTGGAGTGGCTGGCCCCAGGCCATCTGCAGCGGAGCAGCCTGCGGGCGGGGCGTCGGCGAGCGGAGCGTGGTGAAGCGAACCTCACGCTCGACGGTCTCGGGCCGTGGCACCACGCCGCCGGCGACCAGCCCGCTCGCCTTGACGACCAGCCGGTACCGCGAATCCGGCAGCAGCGCGCCGTCGCCCGGCTTGAGCGCGACCTCCGTGCCGTCCGTCTGGCCGCTCTGACGGAGAATCGACGCCTGGACCGGCAACGACTGCTCAGCACCGATCTGCCCATCCGGGCCGAGCTCGGCCCGGAACAGGGCGGCATGTTCGAGCTGGGTGTTCCAGCCGGTGATGCTGACCTGGACGTCGCTGGCGAGCGGCACATCACGCGCGCCGTCGGCGACGTTGAAGGTGGCGGCAGGCGGCGACGTGGCCACGATGGCGGACATCCCAAACAGCCCGGCCCCGACGCCCACCACGAGCATCAGGAGGGCCAGCCCGCCCACCGCCACCGGCGAGAGGCCGAACGGCAGCCCGGAGCCACGCGCAGCGGCGACAGGCGGCGGCGGGATCGGGCCGCCGTGCAGCGAGGGAAGGTCAGGGTACTGGTCTGGCCGCGCGGATGTTCCGATCATTGTGTGGGTCGCTCACTCGTGTGTCATCAGTCGGGTGTCCACGCCATGCGCGCAGGCAGTCTACCAGGATCGGCGAGACAACGTGACAAAATGCTGCGCCACCAGGAGAGCGTGCTCGCGGACTGTGACGCCGCTGTGGCCGCCATGCCGTCGGCGCAGGGTCCGTGCCGACAGCCCGCATCAGCCGCGTACATCGGCGATTTCAGGCGACGTTCAGCCGACAATTCGTCGGGCGGCGGCGGCGACGCGAGATACTGACAGGAGAAGACGCGCGGGGCAGGGCAGGGACACGGTGAGCGTCGCGGTCGAGCATCCACATGGGCCAGAGCCGGCGGCATCGGGTCCGGACACGGCGGAGTCGCGCTCGGACGCCGGCGCACAGCCGGGCACTCCTGCGCGGCCATCCGCAGACGCGAGCGCGCAGATGAGCGGCGGTGTCCGGCCGCGCCGGGACATCGGGCGGGCTGAGGCGGCGGGCCTGCTGGCAGTCGTGCTGCTCGCCAGCGTCCTCAACCTGCTCTGGCTCGACCGCGAGGCGTTCGGCAACACCTACTACGCCGCCGCCGTGAAGAGCATGCTGACGGGCTGGTCGGCGTTCTTCTTCGCCGCGTTCGACGGCGGCGGCTTCGTGACGGTGGACAAGCCGCCGGTCGGGCTGTGGGTGCAGGCGGCCAGCGCAAAGCTGTTCGGGTTCAGCGGCCTTGCGATCTTGCTGCCGCAAGCCGTGGCCGGGATCGTGTCGGTGGCCGCGCTCTGGTGGCTCGTGCGGCGGGCATACGGCGGGGCGGCCGGCGTGCTGGCCGCCGGCGCGCTGGCGGTCACCCCGATCTTCGTAGTGACCAGCCGCAACAACACGATGGACGGCCTGCTGATCCTGGTGCTGCTGCTGGCCGTCTGGGCCGGCTCGCGGGCCGCCGAGCGTGGACATCTGCGCTCCCTCCTGCTGTGCGCCGCGCTGATGGGCCTCGGTTACAACATCAAGATGCTCCAGGCGTTCCTGGCGCTGCCAGGCCTGTGGGCGGCCTACCTGCTGTGCGCGCCGCGCCGCTGGCCGATCAGGCTGGCCCACCTGACCGTGGCGACGGTCGTCCTGGCGGCGGCGTCGCTCTCCTGGACGGTGGCGGTAGACCTGACGCCGTCCGCGCAGCGCCCGTACATCGGGTCGAGCGGCTCGAACTCGGCCCTGAGCCTTGCGCTGGGATACAACGGCCTCGGGCGGGTTACCCAGGCCATCGCATCACGGCTGCCGATCCCCGGGCTTGATGGCCTGACCGTCGATCTGACGGCTGCGCCCGGGTTCGCCCCCGGGATCGGCAACCCGGGGCCGCTGCGCCTGCTGAGCGACGCGCTGGCCGGCCAGGGGAGCTGGCTGCTGCCGCTGGCGCTGCTCGGGTTGGCAGCGGCCGGGGCCGAGTGGGCCGGCGCGCGCACCGCGGCCAGCGGGGTGCGACGCCGCCGGGTTGTGGCGCTCCTGGTCTGGGGCGTCTGGCTGGCTGCCTGCCTGGGCTACTTCAGCGCCGCCCGCTTCTACCACATCTACTACCTGATCATGCTCGGGCCGCCGGTGGCAGCGCTGGCCGGCATCGGGGTGGCGAGCGGCTGGCAGGCGTACCGGCGGGCGACGATGCTCCGGGGGTCCCGCACCCCCCGACTCAGTGGCATGGTGCGCGCAGGCGGCGCCCTGCTGCTGCCGCTCATGCTGCTGGTGTCCGGGCTGGTGCAGGCGCGGATCGTCCTGGCCTACCCCGCCTGGACCGATCTGGTGGCGCCGCTGGCCCTTGGCGGGAGCCTGCTGACGGCAAGCGTGCTGGCGGCACTGGGGCTGTTCCCAGTGGCGCTGCTGCCGCGTCGTCGCGCCTCGCGCCTGGCGTCCGTCGCGGTGGCGCTGGCGTGCGCCTGCCTCCTGGTTGGCCCGACGCTCTGGTCTGGTATCTCGGTGTGGAACAACAACGGGGCGGCCTGGCTGCCAGAGGCCGGACCGCGCGGCGGCGGGCGCGGTCCCGTAGCAGCCGGCGGCCAGAGCGTCACGGCGATGGTTCTCGGGCCGGCGTTGGGGCGGCTGGTGGGGCAGGGGGCCGTCGGCGACGGCCCCGGACGGCCCGGTCCGGGCGGCGGACCGTTCGGCGGACCCGGCAGCAACGGCCCAAACGGCGGTTTTGGAGGCCCCGGCGGACCACCGGGCTTCAGCGGGCGCGGGGCTGGTGGCGGGCCGCCGGGGACTGGGCCGCAGGGGACCGGCGTGCAGGGCGGCGGCCCGGGCGGCCCGCCCGGCGGGCGCGGCCAGGGCGGACCGGGTGGGTTCGGCGGCCCGGGTGGGTTCGGCGGCCCGGGTGGCGGAGGTGGCGCGCTGACCTTCGCCGGCGACCAGTGGAACAGTCTCGATCCGGGCCTGATCGGCTTCCTGCTGGTCAACCAGGGTTCGGCTCGGTTTCTGGTCGCGACGCCGACCTCAACCTATGCCAGCGTCGTCATGCTGATGGCGGATCGGCCGGCCAT
This sequence comes from Chloroflexota bacterium, assembly GCA_020850535.1. NCBI lineage: Bacteria > Bacillati > Chloroflexota > Chloroflexota bacterium. The sequence goes on along the minus strand of JADZEM010000019.1, from coordinate 13,813 downwards.
GGCGCTGGGCGGCTATCAGGGCTGGGACCGCATCCTGACGCCAGACACGCTTGCGCGACAGGTGGCGCTCGGGACCGTCCGGTTCTTCTGGATCGGTGGTGGCGGTGGCGCGGCCGGAGGCGGTCCGCGCCCGCCGATGGCCCAGCCGGCTGACGGCTCGACCGTGGTCAGCTCCAGCCAGGATGCGACCGCCGATCTGCTGGCCTGGGTGCGGGACCGCTGCGAGGTGGTGGACCCCGAGGTCTGGCAGACGGACCAGCGCGAGACGCGCGGCTACCAGTTGTACGACTGCGGCGCGCTCCTGGCTCCGGCGTCCGTCGCGGCGCGCTGATGGGGCGTCGGGAATAGATCGGCCCGATCCGTCCTTCTAGCCTCTGACGACGCTACCGCTCAGGGAGGAGCTGTCCATGCAGATCGGGGTTGTGATTCCGCAGACGGAGATCCCCGTCGAGCCGTCCGCCATCCGCGACTACGTCCAGGCCGTGCAGGATCTCGGGTTCGCCCACGTCGTGACCTCGGATCACGTGCTCGGCGCGAACCCGGCTGGCCATCCTGGCTGGAGCCGGCCCCAGGTCCACACGACGGTCGTCCACGAGCCATTCGTGCTGTTCGGGTTCATCGCCGGGGCCGCGCCGAAGCTCGGCGTCCTCAGCAGCGTGGTGATCCTGCCGCAGCGGCAGGCGACCCTCGTGGCGAAGCAGGCGGCCGAAGCAGACCTGCTGACCGGCGGCAAGCTGCGGCTGGGCGTCGGCATCGGCTGGAACCCCGTCGAGTTCGAGGGCCTGAACGAGAACTTCAAGAACCGGGGGCGGCGTTTCGAGGAGCAGGTGGCGCTGATGCGGGCGCTCTGGTCCGACGAATCAACCTCGTTCTCGGGCGAGTTCCACACCGTGACAGCGGCCGGCATCGCGCCGCTGCCGGTCCAGCGGCCGATCCCGATCTGGGTCGGGGCGACCGCCGAGGCGGCCGTCAAGCGCGCCACGCGCATCGCCGACGGCTACCTGCCGCTCGGGCCGATCAACGGGCAGGGCACGTTTGCCGAGACCGTCGAGCGGGTCCACGGCTGGCTGCGCGAGGCCGGGCGCGATCCGGCGACGTTCGGCATCGAGGCGCGGCTGAACGCGGCAACCGGGACGCCCGACGACTGGCGCAAGACGGTCGAGGAGTGGCGCGGCCTGGGAGCGAGCCATCTGCAGATCGCCACGGCCGGCGGCGGGCTTCAAAGCGTTGACGCGCACATCGCGCGGCTGCGGGAGGCGCGCGCGGTCCTCGACGCGTAGCGCGCTCGGGACTCGTACGGCCCTGACCCCCGGTCGTGAGGGCCCCCGGGCAGGGCGATTGCATGTTCATTGGTGTTCCCAGCGCATCAGGGAACGGGCGGGCGGGGACTGAAGTCCCCGCCTACACGCATGCAGTCGCTGCGCGACGCTCCAGTCGCACCAGTGCCTGCCGTTCCCGGCGGCCGTCCCGCAGCGACTGAATGACGGTAGGCGGGGCTTTCAAGCCCCGACGCGGCGGCACGACGACATCAACATGCAATCGCCCTGACTCGCCCCTGCCACTACAGGGCGATTGCATGTTCATTGGTGTTCCCAGCGCATCAGGGAACGGGCGGGCGGGGACTGAAGTCCCCGCCTACACGCATGCAGTCGCTGCGCGACGCGCCAGTCGCACCAGTGCCGGCCGTTCCCGGCGGCCGTCGCGCAGCGACTGAATGACTGTAGGCGGGGACTTCAAGCCCCGACGCGGCGGCACGACGACATCAACATGCAATCGCCCTGGGCCCCCGGGTGCGGTTCCTGATGCCGCCCGTGCTATCGTGGGACGGCGGTCTCCCCGCCGAGCTTCAGCACCCGGGAGCGCCCTCCCCTCCGAATGGACGTGCCCTCGGCAGCAGCCTCCGCCCCGACGCCCCGGTCCGGCCTCTTCTACGGCTGGGTGCTCGTCGGCATGCTCGGGATCACCCAGACGATCACCTGGGGCATCGTCTACTACGGCTTCACGGTCCTGTTGCCGGTCCTGGAGGCCGAGCAGGGCTGGACGCGCGGCCAGATGTCCGGGGCGTTCTCGCTGGCGATCCTGCTCTCAGGGTTGGGCGCCGCCCCGGTCGGCCGGTGGCTCGACGCGCGCGGCCCGCGCCTGCTGATGACGGCCGGCTCGGTCGCCGCCACGCTGCTGCTGCTGGCGCTCTCCCAGGTGACGAGCCTGCTCCAGTTTTATGTCGTGTGGGCGCTGCTCGGCCTCACCATGTCCGCCATCCTCTACGAGCCAGCCTTCGCCGTCGTCACGGCCTGGTTCGAGCGCAAACGGACCCGTGCCATCACGTCGGTCACCCTGATGGCCGGCTTCGCCAGCACCGTCTTCATGCCCGTCGCCAGCTGGCTCATCGAGCTGCAAGGCTGGCGGATGGCGCTGGTGACCCTGGCCAGCTTCCTGGCGCTGACCACGATCCCGGCCCACGCGCTGATGCTGCGGCGGCGGCCGGAAGACCTCGGGCTGCACGTCGACGGCGAGACGCCCACGGCGGCAGAGAGCAGCGGCCGCCCGCACGGCGCGAAGCCCCGCCCGGCCATCTCGGTGGCGGCGGCGCTCCGGGAGCCGGCCTTCCGCTGGCTGGCGCTGGCGTTCTCGCTGGCGACGGTCACCAACATCGCCATCGGCGTACACCTCGTGGCGTACTTGCAGGACCGCCAGTACGACCCCGCCTTCGCCGCCACGGCGACGGGGATGGTCGGCGCGATGCAGGTGGCCGGGCGGGTGGTGCTGATGATCCTGGGCGACCGGTTCTCGTTCCGGGGCACCTCGGCGGTGGTGCTGGCGATCCAGCCCGTCTCGATCCTGGTGCTGCTGCTGGCGCCCGGCGTGGCTGGCGTCTGGGCGTTCATCTTCCTGTTCGGGATGATGAAGGGGGCGCTGACCTTGCTGCGGCCGGCGGTCGTGGTGCACCTGTACGGGCGCGAGCGCTATGCGACGATGGCCGGCGCGCTGACGGCGTTCGTGATGGGGGCAACGGCGCTGGCCCCGATCAGCGCCGGCGTCGCCTACGACGTGCTGCACGGCTACGATCTGCTGCTGTGGTCGTTCGTCGTGCTCTCGGCGCTCCCGGTCGGCGCGGTGCTGCTGGCCCGGCGCTGACCACGGGGGCAGCCCGAGCCGCCGGTACGAGCAGGGCCGCATTGTCCCGGGGAGGGCAGGACATCTGCCCTCAACTACGAGGTGTCCACCGACCGTTCCCCTTCAAGAAGCGAACGCCGGAGCATCAACACGGTGCGAACACGCACCTCGTCAGGGGGACCGAAAGCCGTGGCCGCCAAGATGAGCAGGGTGTCGTCCGTGGCGAGAAGCGCGCAGCATTGCCCGTGCGCGCGACCAATGGGGATGGCGATGCACGACCAGTCGCCCGATCTGGCACCCGATCCGTCGCTCAGCCTGGGACCGCGGCCGATCGAGGATGCGGCCCGGGCCGTCGAGGAGCTCATCGCCGAGCTTGAGCCATCGCTCGATCGCAGCCAGCGCCGCGCCCTGCACCGGCTCCGGCTGGCCGCCGAATCGCTCGGGATGCTGCGCGCCGCCACCCAGGCGTTGCACGTGATCCCGGAGTCCCGCGCCTTCTGACACTCCGGGCCTCGGCCCTACAGCACCCCGAGCACCGCTCGCCGGTGCAGCGCGCTCACGATCTCGTCGACGGCGGCCGAGGTCCAGATCCGCCAGAACGGCGACTGCTGCACCGCCCCGAACTCGCGCTCGGCTCGGACGCGCGTCTCGTCCGGCGATTCGCCCGGCTTCGGCGCGCGGATGTTCTGCTGCACCACGCGATCCTTGTCGTAGATCGCCGCGTACTCCGTGAACTGGTACAGCAGCTCCAGATCGTTCGTGAAGAAGGCGCAGACGGGGATCGAGCGGAACGCCTGGCCCTTCTTGTGGTTCAGGAACGCGGCCATGATGTCGGGATCAGACGGCCGGTCGTACTGGTCGCCGTCGCGCAGGAAGATGCGTAGCTCCATGCCCGTGACGGCGGCGATTCGCGCAAACGTCGGCACGTCACGGCGGCAGTCAGACGACCACTCCTCGGAGATGACGAGCATCTTCGCCGGGCCGTTCGGCTGTGCCACGATCCACTGAAGCGCGGCCTCCTGATCCGCGGTCAGCTGGCGCTGCTCGAAGGCGTCCCGGAAGAACCCGCTGAGATCCTGCCTCGGCCCGGCGTTAGCCTGCCGCCGGAGGTTCTCCGGCGAGCCGAGAAACGCGACGTACTCGTCAAAGGTCATGCCAGAGGCGTACTGTTCGGCGGTGATCAGGTTCGACATGCCGCTGAGTGTACAGGAGTGGCCGTCTACAATCTCCCCCGGCCGCGCCGCCGGCACACGCCAGCCCGCGCGACCGCCGCACCGTCGCGGCCAGACAGACCGACGACCAACGGCAGACAGCCGGACGGCGAAGGAGCAGACGCAATGGGCGCATTCAACGGCCTGGGGATGAGCCTCGGCAACCTGGCGCGGGTCTCTCGCGCGCAGACCCGCTCGATCAGCCCGGAGAACTTCGACGGCGCGAAGGGGCGCGGCGGCATGGCGACCGAGGGCACCGGCGCCGAGGCCGCCCGCGACCTCGGCCAGGGCTGGAAGGTCTCGCCCAGCATCCGCATCGTGCCCGGGGCGTCGGCCACCATCGCCGAGATCAGCGGCAGCGGCGCGATCCAGCAGATCTGGCTCACCACCCACTACGTCAACTGGCGGCGACTGGTCCTCCGCATCTACTGGGACGGCGATGAGTCCCCCGCAGTCGAGGTCCCCCTGGGCGACTTCTTCTGCAACGGCTGGGGCCAGTTTTCACAGGTCAGCTCGCTGCCGGTGGCCGTGAACCCGAACGGCGGCATGAACTGCTTCTGGGAGATGCCGTTCCGCAAGAGCGCCCGCATCACGCTGGAGCACCGCGCCGTCGCCGGCAACTTCCCCCTTGGCGACCTGCCGCGCCCGGCCACACCCACCGAAGACGCCACCGTCTACTACCAAGTCAACTACACTTTGACAGACGTGCCGGACGATCTGGCCTACTTCCACGCCCAGTGGCGGCGCTCCAACCCGCTCCCCTACAAGGCCGATCACACCCTGCTCGACGGCATCCAGGGAACGGGCCAGTACATCGGCACGTACATCGCCTGGGGCGTCAACAACAACGGCTGGTGGGGCGAGGGCGAGATCAAGTTCTTCATGGACGGCGACGGGGAGTACCCCACCATCTGCGGCACCGGCACCGAGGACTACTTCGGCGGGGCCTGGAACTTCGACGTGCCCGGCCAGGGCTACACCGCGTTCTCGACGCCGTTTATGGGCCTCTCGCAGATCCTCAAGCCGGACGGCCTCTACCGCTCGCAGCAGCGCTTCGGCATGTACCGCTGGCACATCATGGACCCGATCCGCTTCGAGTCGGATCTGCGGGTGACGATTCAGGCGCTCGGCTGGCGGTCCGGGCGGCGCTACCTACCGCTCCAGGACGACATCGCCTCGACGGCGTTCTACTATCTCCAGGGGACGTCGTCGCCCCGCGCGGCGCTGCCCGGCCCGGACGGCCTCGAAGTGATCTAGAGCGCCGGGCGGCGCGGACCTCAGAAGCCGACGCCGATCCCTGCACCTGGACCGTCACCACTGAAGCCCGCTCAGGGCCGTGTTCGCGGCGCTCAGCGGCCCCTCGAACGTGATGGCTGCGTCAGCGAGCCGCATCGCCGGCCGCCATCCGGTGCGGGCTGACACCGACAGCATAGGCCGGGACTGGAGAACCGATGTCCTCAGCCAGACCTACCATCCGGTAGGTTCGCAACCCGCACGGCCGGTAAGTTTCCCGTTGGGCGGTTGCATGTTGGGCGCGTCATGCGGCGTCGTCGGGGCTTGAAAGCCCCGCCTACCATCCTGCAGTCGCTTCGCGACGCTCCCGGCTCACCCGGCGACGGCTATTTCCACCCTTCGTCGCGAAGCGACTGAATGACTGTAGACGGGGACTTATTTCGTCAATCTTCATCAGCCCCCGACTGCGCGTCGTACCACGTACTGGGAACGCCAACGAACGTGCGATTGCCCTGAGGTTTCCCGTTGGACACGGGTACGCATCGTAGCTCTGGTCCAGTGCCGCCGTCGTGACCGTCACGGTTTCGGGGAGCTACAGGCCCTACGCTTCGAGCCGCAGCTCCTCAAGGTCCAGGTCGCGCTCGACCCGCCGCCACACTTGATCCCCGATCTCCCCCGCCTCCCGCAGCTCCAGAATGGCCGCGCGCTCGGCATCGATGACGGCGCGGCGGATGGCGCGGTGCTCGATCAGCTCCTGCTCGGCGGCCCCCTCGGACGTCTGGCCCTCGACCTCCTCGACCCCGTCGCCCAGGGCTTGCAGCTCGTGCAGGTGCGTCTTGCGGTGCCCGTACTGCACCTTCAGCGTGTCCACCAGCGGCTTGTGATCTGGCCACTCGTCGGCCAGTTGCACGATGCGCGCACAGGCCGCGTCCACCGCCACCCGGCGGGCGTGCGCCTCCTGCTCTGCGCCAGCGCCGTCATCCGCCACCCCGAGCATCCGAATCAGCGGCGGCAGCGTCAGCCCCTGGCCCACCAGCGTCGCCAGGATCACCGCGAACGCCAGGAACAGCAGCAGCGGGCGGTCCGGGGTGTCCAGGGGCAGCGCCAGCGCCGTCGCCAGGGAGACTGCGCCGCGCATACCGGCCCAGCCGACGATCGCTGCCTCACGCCAGGAGGCCGGCTGCCCCCGCCAGCGGTCGATCACCTCCCCGAGCGCCACCCAGGCCAGCCGCGTTACGATGGCGGCCCCGCTGACCGCCACCCCGAGCGTCGTCAGCTCCACCAGCGACCGGCCGCGCAACACCTCCAGGATCGTCGAGAGCTGAAGACCGATCAGCAGGAAGACCATCCCGTTTAGGACGAAGATCAGCATGTCCCAGACGGCCCGAGACCGCACCCGCACGTCGGCATCCATCAGCCGCGGCGACCACCAGCCGATAGCCAGGCCGGTCGTCACCGTCGCCAGCACCCCCGAGACGCCGAGCGCTTCGGCCGGCAGGTACGCGGCGAACGGCGTCAGGAGCGAGATCGTGATCTCGACGGGTGCATCCACGATCCGCTTGCGGACCAGCGCGATGACCGCCGCCACGGCCAGCCCGACGGCGATGCCACCCAGCCCCACCAGCCCGAACTGGACCGTGGCCGAGGGCAGCGAGAAGCTGGCCGTCGCCATCGCCACCACGGAGATCCGGAACGCCACCAGCGCCGTCGCGTCGTTGAACAGGCTCTCGCCCTCCAGCAGCGTGACGATCTGGCGCGGCACGCTCAACCGTCGCAGCACCGCGACCGCTGCGACGGCATCCGGCGGCGACACGATGGCCCCCAGCGCGAAGGCCGCCGCCCACCCGATGCTCGGGACCACCAGATGCGTCACGACGGCCACGGCGACCGTGGTGGCGAGCGCCAGCCCGACCGCCAGCGAGAGGATCGACTGGAGCAGCGCCCGCACGTCGCGGATCGCCGTCTCGAACGCGGCGATATAGAGCAGCGGCGGCAGGAACAGCAGGAACACAATGTCGGGGTGCAAGACCACGTTCGGCACGAACGGGCTGAGCGCCAGCAGCAGCCCGCCCACCAGTTGGAAGATCGGCTGGGGCACGCCCAGCAGCCGCGCCAGCGTGGACAGCGCAGCCACCGCCACCAGCAGCGCCAGGGCCAGCTCAACCTCGTGCACGCGCGCCCGCCCCCTACGGCTGCCAGGATCGACAGCGGCCTCGGTCATAGGATGCCCCACAGGTAGGCGTGGGTGTCGAAATCCACCCACTCGCGCAGCCGTGTCGGGGCTTGATGAAGCTTGACGAGTTCCTGCGGCAAAGGCAATCACCTTGGCACCCTCGGACCGCCCCTGGCCCAAAAGATGCATCTCATGGCCCGAGCACGAGTGTCGGGAGGGTAGGACGACGCCATGAAACAGGAGCGGCCACAGCGCGACGAGCAGCAGCAGCAGCAAGCTCCAGCCAGCGATCAGGAGGCGCGTGTTGCGCGGGTGCTGACCGACGAGCTGGCCGCCATCGACACGCCCGAGGCCGCCGAGCAGGTTGCCGAGCAGGTCGAGCAGCTCGCGGGCGGCACGATGACAGGTCAACGCGCCGAGCAGGCCGCTGCCGCCCCCGGCCGGGCGGCCGACGCCGTGGAGCGCGCCGAGGCCGACCACGACGGGACGGAGTGCCCGGCGGCCGTCCTGGCCGAGACGGCCGCCCAGGCCTTCGCCCAGACGCCCGAAGCGCCGCAAGCGGCACGGGCCGCCGTGGACGTGCTGCCGCCGGACGGGGACGCTCCCACGCCCGAAGCCCGCCGGGGCCGTGCCCTCCTGCGCGATGCGATGCTGCACCGCATGGGGCGGCTCCAGCGCTGGGACACCAAGATCTTCCTGGCCGTCAACCGGCTGCCCCACCCGCACGCCGCCAACGTGGCCGCCGACACCGTCACCGTCATCACCACGGGCGGCTGGATCTGGCTGCTGGGGCTGGCGGCCGCCCGCCTCGCCGGCGCACAGGACAGCCGCCGGGCCTTCCAGCTTGCCGTGCCGTGCGTGCTCGGCTCGACCTCGCTCGTCGAGTGGCCGATCAAGTCGCTGTTCAAGCGTCGCCGGCCGTTCATCGACGTGGTCCGCGCCATGGTGATCGGACGCCGTCCTGACGGCTGGTCGTTCCCGAGCGGCCACACGGCGGCAGCGTTCGCGGGCGCCTGGATCGTCAGCACAGTCTGGCCGCGCCGTGCACCAGTGTTCTTCGGGCTGGCCTCGTGCGTCGGGTTCAGCCGGGTCTACGTCGGGGCGCACTACCCCGGGGACGTGCTCTCTGGCGCGGCGCTGGGGATGCTGCTCTCGGAGACGATCCGCCGGCCGGTCCAGCGCGTCCTCAACTGGTAAGTAGCCGCCACGTCCGGGTTGAAATCTCGTGCAAATCGGCTATCATGGCGCTTTCCTGGTACGAGGCACGGGAACCCGACAACTGCCCCGTCATCCCGAGCGGAACGAGCTTGCGAGTCGAGTCGAGGGATCTTCCCCGGTGAGCCGTACATAGGCGTGAGGAAGATCCCTTCACTCCGTTCGTTCCTCACTTCGGTCGGGATGATGACGCCATCAGGGTCACGGTGACCTCGTGCTCGCCGTGCTGGAATGCCTGCGACTCGCTTGGGAGTGGTGGCCGCCGTGAAGCCCGCGCCGTTTCAGTACCTTGCGCCACGCTCGCTTGACGACGCGCTCACGGCGCTCGCGGCCGGCGACGACGGCAAGCTCCTGGCCGGCGGGCAGAGCCTGATCCCGATCCTCAACATGCGGCTGGCCCGGCCCGCCCGCCTGATCGACCTGGGCCGCCTCGTGGAGCTACGCGGGATCGAGGAGCGCAACGGCGGCTACGTCATCGGCGCGATGGCCCGGCAGCGGACCGTCGAGCGGGACGAGCGGATCAGGCTGGGCGTGCCGCTGCTGGCCGAGGCGATCACCTTCGTCGGCCACCCGCAGATCCGGAATCGCGGCACGATTGGCGGCAGCATCGCCCACGCCGACCCCGCCGCCGAGTTGCCGGCCGTCGCCGTCTGCCTGGACGCCACCGTCGTCGTTCAGAGTGTGCACAGTACGCGGACGCTGCCCGCCCGTGACCTGTACCGGGGCTACCTGGAGACGACGCTCCAGCCCGACGAGATCGTCACCGAGGTCTGCTTCCCGAAGGCCGGACCGGGGGCGGGCTTCTCCTGGATCGAGTTCGCGCGGCGGCACGGCGACTACGCCCTGGCCGGCGTTGGCGTGGCGCTGACCGTCGTGCAGCGTGAGGTGACCGAGGCCAGCATCGTGCTGACCGGCGTCGGCGGCGTCCCGATCCGCGCCAGCGCCGCCGAGACGATCCTGCGCGGCGCGCGGCCCCGGGCTGACGGGCGGCTGCTGACGATGCAGCTGGCCGCCGTGGCCGACGCCGTCCGCGACGCCATCGATCCCGAGACGGACGTGCAGGCGACGGCCGCCTACCGCCGCCATCTCGCCGGCATCCTGACCGAGCGCGCTGTGCAGACGGCGTACACCCGTGCCGTTGCCCGCACCGACGCCGCTCCAGCGCCGGACGGACCCGCTTCGGCCGCGGGCCCGGATGCGGGCGAGGTCGTGGCCGCGGCTCGGCCCGCGCCTGACCGCGATCTCGGGCCAGCCGTCGTCCTCGACGATGGCGCTGCCGAAGCCGTTGCCTACGAGCTGGGAGGCCTGTCCAATGCCTGACGCCACGCCCGGGCTGCCAGCCTTCGAGTCAGCGCCGGCAGCGTACGCTGGCGAGCGCGTCGCGGTCAGTCTCACCGTCAATGGCCGGGCCTACCAGCGTGCCGTCGAGCCGCGCCTGCTGCTCTCCGACTTCATCCGTCACGAGCTTCGGCTGACCGGCACGCACGTCGGCTGCGAGCACGGGGTCTGCGGCGCGTGCACCATCCTGGTGGATGGCGAGCCGGTCCGCTCCTGCCTGATGCTGGCCGTGCAGGCAGACGGCTCAGCGATCCAGACCGTCGAGGGGCTGGCCCCGTCGTCAGACGCGCTGCACCCGCTCCAGGAGGCGTTCTGGAACGCCCATGGCCTCCAGTGCGGCTTCTGCACGCCCGGCATCCTGATGACGGTGACCGCCCTGCTGCGCGACACGCCCGCCCCCACCGACGAGGAGATCCGGGCCGGCCTGAGCGGCAACCTCTGCCGCTGCACGGGCTACCAGAACATCGTCAGGGCGGTGAAGCAGGCCGCCGGGCAGCTTGCGGGGGAGAGTGCGCCGTGAGTCGCTACGGGCAGGCCCCTGGCCCCTGTGAAACCCCTCGCCCCCCGGCTGCGGAGGGCGAGGGGTTCCACAGGCGTGAGGCGGCGCCATGACCACCCGCGGCGTCGGCGCGCCCATCCGCCGCAACGAGGATCCCCGGCTGCTGCGCGGTCTCGGCTCCTTCGTGGACGACATCGAGCCACCAGGAACCCTCCACGCCGCCATCCTGCGTGGCCCGTACGGACATGCCCGCATCCGCAGTATCGACACCTCGCGGGCCCGCGCCCTGCCCGGGGTCCACGCCGTCTACACCGCCGCCGATCTTGGCCCGGTCAACCAGCCGGCCCCGCTGGTGGTCCCCCACCCGACCCTCACCCACGGGCGCACCCAGCGTCCGCTCGCCGTCGATACGGTCTGCTTCATCGGGGAGGCCGTGGCGATGGTGGTGGCCGAAAGCCGCTACCTGGCCGAGGACGCCGTCGAGCTGATCGACGTGGAGTGGGAGCCGCTGCCGGCCATCGTCGATTTCGCCCACGCGGCCGATCCGGGGAGCCCGCTCGTCCACGACGACGTGCCAGACAATGTAGCGGCCCGCTTCACCCAGGTCGTCGGCGATCCTGACGCCGCCTTCTCCGGGGCCACGCACATCTTCTCCGAGCGGCTGCACGTCGAGCGCTCCTGCGGCAGCCCCATCGAGACGCGCGGCGTGGTGGCCGAGTACGATCCACGCCAGACCAGCCTGCGGGTCTGGGACTCGACGCAGGCCCCGATCACCATCAAGCACGGTCTCGCGGCGATGCTCGGGCTGCCCGAGCTGAAGGTCGAGGTGATCGCCCCCGACGTGGGCGGCGGCTTCGGAACCAAGATCCTGATGTTCTTCCCCGAGGAAGTGCTGGTGCCCTGGGCCGCCATGCAGCTCGGGCGGCCGGTCAAGTGGATCGAGGATCGGCGCGAGCATTTCATCGCGGCCAGCCAGGAGCGCGGCCAGCTGCACGAGACGACGGTCGCCGTGGACCCAGAGGGCCGCATCCTGGCCCTGAGCGACCGCCTGATCCACGACAGCGGCGCCTACACGCCGTACGGGATCGTCACGCCGATCATCACGGCGACCCAGCTACCCGGACCGTACAAGATCCCGAACTACTTCTCCGAGATCACGGTCGTCTACACCAACACCGTCGCCACCACACCGTACCGGGGGGCCGGCCGCCCACACGCCTGCTTCGTGATGGAGCGGATGATCGACCGCATCGCGCGGGAGCTTCAGCTTGCGCCGAACGAGGTCCGCCGACGCAACTTCGTGCAACCCGAAGACATGCCCTGGGACGTGGGCCTGCCGTTCCAGGACGGCGCGCCCACCAGGTACGACAGCGGCGACTACCCGGCCGGCCTCCGGATGGCCGAGGAGATGATCGATCTGCCGGCCTTCCGCGCCGAGCAGGCCGAAGCCCGCACGCGTGGTCGCCACCTGGGCATCGGGTTTGCAGCCTACGTCGAAGGCACCGGCATCGGCCCCTACGAGGGCGCGCACGTCAGGATCGATCCGAGCGGCAACGTCTTCTGCGCCACCGGCCTGACCACCCAGGGCCAGGGGCACCAGACGACGTTCGCCCAGATCGTCGCCTCGGAGCTGGGCTGCGACCCGAGCATGGTGACGGTTGTCACGGGGGACACCAGCCGTTTCGGGTGGGGGGCCGGCACCTACGCCAGCCGCGCCCTGGTGACGGCCGGCAACGCGATGCACATCGCGGCGGGGAAGGTTCGCGCGAAGGTGGTCACCCTCGCGGCCAGCCTGCTGGAGGCCGACCCTGGCGACATCGAGCTGGCGGACGGCATGGCGCGGGTGCGCGGCCTGCCGGATCAGGGGTTGACGCTCGGGGCGCTGGCGACGGCCGCCAACCCGATCCGCTACGCCTACGACCAGTCGGCGGCCGAGGCGGCGTTACGGCTGGTCAAGCCACGGGCCGGGGCCGTCCTGGAGCCGGACGAAGAGCCGGGCCTGGAGGCGCGCGGTTACTTCGCACCGGAGCGGGCCACCTGGGCCAGCGGCCAGCACGCCGCCATCGTGGAGATCGATCCGAAGACGGGCGACGTTCGCTTCCTGCGCTACGTGGCCGTCCACGACTGCGGCACGCTGGTCAACCCGACGATTGTGGAAGCGCAGGTGCACGGCGGCGTGGCGCAGGGCATTGGCGGCGCGTTCTACGAGAAGCTCCACTACGACGAGACGGGCCAGCTCGTGAACGCCAGCTTCATGGACTTCCTTCTGCCCACGGCGATGGAGATCCCCGATCTGGAGGTCGGCCACCTGGAGACACCCAGTCCGCTCAACCCGCTCGGCGCGAAGGGGGCTGGCGAGGCCGGCGCGATCCCGGTCGCGGCGCTGCTGGCGGAGGCCATCGAGGACGCGCTCGCGCCGCTGGGGGTGCGGGTCCACGAGATGCCGCTCTCGCCGACGCGCCTGTGGGAGCTCATCCACGCAGCGTCAGGACGGAGGGGATAGGGCCCAGGCTGCACATGACGTTCATGCTGACCGCGAGGTGGATCGGAAAGCTCGCGGCTGAACTGCCCCAGGCCCACTGCTGGATTGACATGTTTGGCCCGTCACTGGCGATGCCGACAACAGCATGCAAGACCGAATCAGGGCGATAGCATGTTCGTTGGTGTACCCGAAGCATCATGGAACGGGCAGGCGGGGACTGAAGTCCCCGCCTACAGTCACACCGTCGCTGCGCGACGGCCGCCGGGCACGGCCGGCACTGGTGCGACTGGCGCGTCGCGCAGCGACTGCAGGATCGTAGGCGGGGCTTTCAAGCCCCGACGCGGCGGCACGACGCGCTCAACATACGATTGCACTGGGTCAGGAACCAGGGCGATGGCATGTTCATTGGTGTCCCCGAAGGATCATGGAACGGGCGGTCGGGGACTGAAGTCCCCGCCTACAGTCACACCGTCGCTGCGCGACGGCCGTCGGGAACGGCAGGCACTGGTGCGACTGGAGCGTCGCGCAGCGACTGCAGGATGGTAGGC
>JADZEM010000018.1 GCA_020850535.1 Chloroflexota bacterium | reverse complement strand
GGCACTGGTGCGACTGGCGCGTCGCGCAGCGACTGCAGGATCGTAGGCGGGGCTTTCAAGCCCCGACGCGGCGGCACGACGCGCTCAACATACGATTGCACTGGTAGCAGCATCAGGGCGATGGCATGTTCGTTGGTGTTCCCGAAGCATCATGGAACGGGCGGTCGGGGACTGAAGCCCCCGCCTACAGTCACACCGTCGCTGCGCGACGGACGCCGGGCACGGCCGGCACTGGTGCGACTGGAGCGTCGCGCAGCGACTGCAGGATCGTAGGCGGGGCTTTCAAGCCCCGACGCGGCGGCACGACGACATCAACATGCAATCGCCCTGAAGACCGAATGGCAGGGTCGGACTTCTCGATATACTTCGGGCGAGGATATCCGATGGCATTCAGCGTCGAAGACTTTCACGACCTGATCGCGCTCCTGGATCATCACCCGGAGTGGCGTGCCGAGCTCTGTCGCCATGTGCTGTCCGACGAGATCCGTGAGCTGCCTGCGCTCGTCCGCCAGCTTGTGGAAGCCCAGGTCCGCACCGAGACCAGGCTTGAAGAACTGGTGCAGGCGCACGCGCACACAGACACCAGGCTTGAGCGGCTGGAGAGCTGGCTCGGGAGGGTCGAGGCGGCGCTTCTGGAACTCGCCGAGGCCCAGGGCCGCACGGAGACTCGTCTCGGCGATGTCGAGGTGCTCGAACTCCGCTACGCCCGACGTGGCCCCGCCTCCTTCGGTCCGATCGCTCGACGGTTGCGCGTCATGGAGACTGGCCCGTTCGCAGACATGCTGGACGATGCCGTCGAAGCCGGGCGGCTGACCAGCCAGGAGCGTGACGCGGTCCTCCTTGCGGACATTGTGCTCACTGGTCGCCGCCGCGACAACGAGCAGGCCGTCGAGATGGCTGGCGACCGCAACGTCTGGTACGTCATCGGTGGGCGCGTCACACCGCCACTCCCTCGCAGCCCCTCGTGAACGGCCAGCCAGTGTGAGCGGTCCACACCCGCGCTACCGGATCGGCATCGACACTGGCGGCACCTTCACGGACGTCGTCGCGCTGGACGAGGCGAGCGGCACGGTCTGGACGACCAAGACGCCGACCACCCCGGCTGACCCGAGCATCGGGTTCATGAACGGCGTCCGCAAGATCCGCGACGTGGTCGGGTTCGAGGCGTCGGAGATCGCGGCGATCTCACACGGGACGACCATCGCCACGAACGCGCTCTTGCAGGAGCAGTTCCCGGGCCTGGGCCTCGTCGTCACGCGCGGCTTCCGTCACATCCTCGAGATCGCCCGCCAGAGCGTGCCGCAAGGGTACGGAAACTCGTACTTCTGGGTGAAGCCCGAGCGGATCGTCCCCGTCCACTTCGTGCAGGAGGTCGCGGAGCGCAAGAACGTGCGCGGCGAGACCCTCCGGCCGTTCGACGAGGCCGAGGCTGCTCGCGCCGCCACCTGGTTCCGCGAGCACGGCGTGACCAGCATCGGGGTCTGCTTCCTGCACGCCTACGCCGACGGCGAGCACGAGCAGCGTATGCGCGAGATCATCCGGCGGGTCCACCCGGCGGCGGCCGTCTCGATCTCCTCCGAGGTGCTGCCGGAGTACCGCGAGTACGAGCGCGCCGTCACCACCCTGGTGGACGCCTTCGTCAAGCCGCTGGTGGCCCGCTACGTCGGGCAGATCCAGGCGCGCATCGAGGCGGAGGTCGGCCCGACCGTCCCCTTCTACGTGATGAAGTCGAACGGGGGCGTGATCTCCGCGCGGGAGGTCGCCGAGCAGCCGATCACCACGATTCTGAGCGGTCCGGCCGCCGGCGCGCTCGGCTCGGCGCACCTGGGGATGGCAGCCGGCTTCGACCGCATCCTCTCGCTGGACGGCGGCGGCACGTCGACGGACGTGGCGCTGGTGACGGACGGCGTGCCCAGCCTGACCACCGAGGGGAGGGTCGGGCGGTACCCCGTCAAGGCGCCGATGATCGACATCGTGACCATCGGCACGGGCGGCGGCAGCATCGCGTGGCGGGGCGCGGACGGCGCGCTGCGGGTCGGCCCGAGAAGCGCCGGGGCCGATCCGGGGCCGATCTGCTACGGGCGCGGCGGGACCGAGCCGACTATCACCGACGCCGCCCTGGTGCTCGGGCGGATCCCGCCGCACCTGCTCGGCGGCGAGATCCCACTGGACCTGGAATTGGCGGCAGCCGGCCTCGACCGGCTGGCGGACGGACTCGGATTGTCGCGGGAACGTGTCGCCGAGGGCATCCTGGAGATCGCCGGCTGGAGTCAGGCCAACGCTGTTCGGCAGGTCAGCGTCAAGCGTGGGCTGGATGTGCGCGACTACGCGCTGGTCGCCATCGGCGGGTCTGGGCCGCTGCTGGCGGGCAAGCTGATGGACCTGCTCGACGTGCGGGCGGCGGTGGCGCCGCCCAGCCCGGGCAACGTCTCGGCGCTCGGGCTGCTGACGGTGGACCTGAAGAACGACTACGTGGTCACGTCCGTCGGCTTCGACGACGAGCTGCAGCTGGAGCGCACCGAAGCGGCTTATCAGCGGCTGGAAGGGCTGGCCCGCGCAGCGCTCGCCCGCGAAGGCTTCTCCGACGCCGAGATGCGCATCGAGCGGGCGGCGGACATGCGCTACTTCGGGCAGGCCTGGGAGGTGCGGGTCGAGGTGCCGTCCGGACCGCTCACCCGCGAGGCGGCGGACGCCGGCGTAGCGAACTTCCATACGGCGCACGAACGGGTGTACGGTTTCAGCTACCGGCCCACTGCACCTGCCCGGCCGTCCGGGGTACCCTCACCCTCCCAGCCCCCCGCTCCGAGACAGCCAGGGGGGAGCGGTGCCGGGCCGGCCGGCCAGGGCCGGCAGCGCGTCGAGTGGGTCAACCTGCGCGTCACCGGGATCGGCCCGATGCGCCGCCCGCCGGTCGCCACCCTTCAGCCCCAGGACGGCACGGCCCCAGATCGGGCGTGCACGGGGACCCGCCCGGTCTACTTCGACGGCGCGTGGGTTGAGTCGCCCATCTACGACCGCGCCCGCCTGGGGGTCGGCGACACGCTGGCTGGCCCGGCCATCGTCGAGGAGGCGGGATCGACGACGGTGGTCTTCCCGGGGTTGCGGCTGCGCGTGGACGCCTGGGGCAACCTGCTGCTCACCCGCCCGTAGCCGCCAGCGCCGTTCAGTTCGGCGGCCGGGGCGCCTGCGTACCGCTGGTCCGCAGGCATTCTCGCTGCAATCTAGCGACGCTGACTCTCCTAAAAAACGTGAACGGCCGGTCAGCCCGCCGAAAATCTGCCCATTCTCGCGCGCGGCCCGGCCCGCCAGGGCCGGTTTCGCGCACTCATGCATTCAAGATAGGCCGTCTTACGCGGCAATGATGCGTCGTAACGGCCTCGAAACACGTAGCTGCATCGGTCAGATGGCCGATGCACCCTCCCTGCCGATGGCGTCGTGCTGCTCGCCCGCTATCGAGTACCGCACCGTTGCCTCGGTCATCGGTGCGACGCACGATCCGTCATCTGGCCGATTCATTGCAAGCCCGATACAAAACTCTTCAACCTACGTCTGAATACGACGATCATCCCCACGTCGAGCAGTCGTGGCTGCAGATGGGTGGGGCGGCATCCTGGCATGAGCTGGAGGGTGGTCGCGGCCCAGCCCGCTGTGGCTGGAAGGACGCCCCATGCCTCAATCCCGCTCCGCGCGTGCGGTATCGTCATCAACAACGAGGATCGGCTGGTTCCGCTCTCTCTGGAACGACGCCAATATCGCTGCGATCTCGGCCGGCGTGACGACGTTCATCTGGTACGCCGTCGGCATGGTCCCGGTCCAGATTGCAGCAGTCGGGCAGTTCAACCTGCCGCCGGCCGAAGTGTCGAGCTGGATCTTCATCATCTGGGCCACGGGCGCGGTCGCGTCCATCGCGCTCTCGCTGATCTACCGCCAGCCGATCCCGATCACCTCGACCATTCCCGGGCTGCTCTTCATGGCGACCCTCGCCGGCAGCTACTCGTACCCCGAGCTGCTCGGCGCAAACCTGCTGGCCGGTGTCCTGATCGTGCTGCTCGGCGTGACGGGCATCGGCGGCCGGCTGCTGGAGTGGCTCCCGATGCCGCTCGCGATGGGCATGCTGGGCGGCAGCATCCTTGGGGACGTCTCGAAGGCGGTCAACGCGACGGTCGGCGACGCCGTTGTGGCTGGGGCGACCGTCGTCGGCTACCTGCTCGGCCGGACCATCCGCATCCAGCAGATCCCGCCGGTCGGGCTGGCGCTGGTGAGCGGGGCCGCTGCCGTACTGCTGACCCGCAACTTCTCGGCGGCGCCGGTCTCGTGGCAGCTGCCGTCGCTGGTCATGCCGTCCATCGAGCTGACCTTCTCCTCGTTCATGGCGGTCAGCGTGCCGATGGTCGTCCTCTCGATGGGCCTCGGCAACGTTCAGGGACTCGGATTTCTGCGGGGGCAGGGCTACCGGGTTCCAGTGAACATCGTGACCATCGTCCTGGGCATCAACTCGATCGTCAACGCGATCTTCGGGGGCCACGCGGCCATCGTCTCGCGCAACGGCATGCCGATCATGGCGAGCGCCGAGGCCGGCCCGGTCGGCGGGCGCTACTGGGCCAACCTGGTCTCGGCGGGCCTGACGCTGATCATCGCCGTGGCGGCCTACCCGGTCGCCTCGATGCTCTCGATCCTGCCGGCCAGCTACGTGCTGGCGCTCGCTGGCGTCGCGATCCTGCCCTCGTTCCAGTCTGCCGTCGAGCAGGCGTTCAGCGGCAAACTCCGCTTCGGGGCCGTCGTCGCGTTTGTGATCGCCTGCACGCCGTTCTCGCTGTTCGGCGTGTCCTCGGCGTTTTGGGCGTTGATCGGCGGCCTGCTGGCCTCGCTGATCGCCGAGCGGACGGACTTGCTCGGGCACTGGCGGCGGACGGAGGTCCGCGAGGAGCGCCGCGAGCCGCGCGTGGCCGTCGATCTGCGCCCGAGCGCGGCCTACCAGATCAGTGGCCGGCGCCGAACGCCGATTCTGGCGCAGATCCGCAACATCAGCGACAACGGCCTCTCGGCGCTGTCGGAGCAGCAGCTCTCGCCGGGCGATCAACTGGAGCTGACCTTCCGCCTGCCAGATGGCGAGATCGACGTCTCGGTGCGGGTCGACGTGCGCCATGTCGACCACCTGCAGGATGGCCCCATCGAGCTCTGGGAGGCCGGCTGCGAGTTCCGCGCGGGCACGCCGAACGCCCGCGAGCGGCTGGCCGGCCTGCTGAACGAGCAGCCGGAGGCGAAGGCGGCTGCACCGGCCGCCGCGGGGACCGGGCCAGCCGCGAAGTCGGCGCGCACCGCCCCGACGCCGCTGCGACCGCCGGTCTCGCAGCCGCTCTCGACGCCCGAGGTGCGCGCCGAGCTGATCCGGGCCATCGCCAAGGACGAGTTCCGCGTCCACTACCAGCCTATTATCTCGTTCGAGACGCAGAGCATCATCGAGATGGAAGCGCTGCTGCGCTGGGAGCACCCGGAGCGCGGCCTCGTGGAGCCGTCCCGCTTCCTGCCGATTGCCGAGCAGACGGGGCTGATCGTCTCGCTGGGGCAGCGAGCCATCGAGCAGGCGTGCCGGCAGGTCCGCGAGTGGCAGCTGCTGCGCGGCGATGCGATGCCGCTCGGGCTGGCGGTCAACCTCTCAGCCCAGCAGCTCCAGCACCCGGAGCTGGTCGAAGACCTGGCACAGGCGCTCTGGTACTCGCACCTGGACCCCGGCTCGCTGAGCCTGGAGTTCAACGAGTCAAGCCTGCTGGACGGCCCTGACCTGGCCGAAGAGACGCTGCGCCGCCTGAAGCACCTTGGGGTGCGGCTGGTCCTGGACGATTTCGGGACCGGCTCGGCCTCCCTGCGGCGGCTGTCGCAGCTGCCGCTCGACGCGGTCAAGATCGACCGCTCGCTGATCTGCGACGTGGACACGGATGCCGCCCAGGCCACGATGGTCAAGAGCATCGTGGGGGCGGCCATGAGCATGGGCCTGCACGTGACCGCCGAGGGCATCGAGACCTGGGGCCAGCAGACGCTGCTGCGGCGGATGGGATGCCAGCGCGGCCAGGGCTACTTCTTCTGGTCGCCGCAGCCCGTCGAGCGCATCCCCGACCTGTTGAGTCCATCGATCCCAGCCCTGCTGGGGCCGTCAGCGCGGGCGATCCCTGCATGACGCTGACGCTGACCGCACAACCGTCGTCCGACTGTCCACCGGACGGCAGATCACCTGACACACCGGCCGGGGCCAGGATACCCGGCGGCGAAGGTCGGCGCCCATGGGGAGCACGCCGCCGACCGCTCCGCGGATCGCACATCCGGGCCAGGACGGCTCGGGTGGCACACGAGCATCGATATCAAAGGTGTTGCTCCGGTCAGCGGGGCCGACGTTCTCGAAAACAAGGTGAGCTCATGGAGAGCGGACTCAGGGAAAGAGGAGGCGACCGTGTTCAATAGCTGGCTCCCCGACTCGGCACGGAGGCTGACGCTGTCGGCGCACCTCTTCCTCTGTCTTGGATTGATGGCGGCCCTGCCGACGCTCCTCCTCGGCTGGGTGCAGACCCGTGAGTGGGCCGGCATCCAGATCGAGCAGGGCGACTACCAGAACCGGCTGGCCGCCCAGGCGCTGGCCCGCGAAGTCGGCCTGATCGTCGATGCCCACGCGCGGGCTATCGAGGCGCTCGCGAAGCAGGTCGAGGCCCAGGGCACCATGGACCCTGCCATCTTGCAGGAGATGGTGGAGCGCCAGCGGGCCGCCTACAACACCTTCCCGCTGATGTACGTCGCCAACATCCAGGGGCGCTCCATCGCCGCCAGCCCGACGGTGGACATCCAGGGCAACCCGAGCGTCGGCAAGGACTTCAGCGACCGCGACTACTACATCAAGCTGATGGCCACCCAGGACACCGCGATCTCGAAGGTGCAGATCGGGCGTACCATCGGCGTGCCCACCATCCAGATCGTCGCGCCGATCCGCGACGCCAGCGGCACGATGATCGGCTTCTCGGAGGGGTCGCTCGACCTGACGCTGATCCAGCGGCTGGCCGAGGAGATCACCGGCAAGGGCATCCCGCCCTACTCGACGGTCCTCGACGCCGAGGGCCAGGTGATCGCCTACGCTGGCGCCGACCCAGGCTCGTCGGGCGAGGTGATGCGGAAGCTGGGCGACCGGCCCGTCTACCGCTCGACCGCAAACCTGACCGGCGAGCTGCGGAACGGCCTCGACGAGGACGGCGACCGCGTGCGGGCCATCGCCGCGCCGATTCAGGCGCGCGACTTGAACTGGACCGTCGTCGTCGCACGGCAGGAGGCGATCTACGCTGCGCAGATCGCGTCGTCGGAGCACAAGACGATCTTCGTCGCCCTGGTCGCCGTCCTGGCCGGCCTGGTGGTGGCAGCGCTGCTCTCCAAGGCGCTGGCCCAGCCGTTCGCCCAGCTGGCTGCCGTGGCGACGGCAGTCGGCAACGGCGACTTCTCGCAGCCGCCCGTCCGGATCAAGAACTGGCACCCGCGCGACGTCCGCAGCCTGATCGTCACCGTCAGCTGGATGATCGAGCAGCAGCGGACCCGCACCGAGCACCTCGAGCAGCGGGTGGCCGAGCGCACGACCGAGCTGCGCGCCGCCAACGTCGAGCTGGACGCCAGCCTCGCCCATCTCCAGCGCGCCCGCGACGAGGCCGAGGAGGCCCAGCAGCGGTACGCCTCCCTCTTCGAGCAGAACCCGGACGGCGTCTTCTCGCTCAACACGAACCAGCGCATCATCAGCGCCAACCCGGCCTTCCAGCGGCTGTTCGGCTACAGCCTGGACGAGGTGATCGGCGGCTCGCTGATGCCGCTGATCGCCGTGGCGGACCGCGAGCTGGTGTCCGAGCACCTGAAGCTCGTCGCGCAGGGGAAGCCGCGCGACTTCCAGGTCAACCTCGTCAACCACGACGGCGAGCAGGTGGCGGTGACCATCACGGCCCTGCCGATGGTGATCGGCGGGCGTATCGTGGGCATCTACGGCATCGCCAAGGACATCTCGGAGCGCAAGCGGGCCGAGGAAGCCCTGGAACACCAGGCGCTGCACGATGCCCTGACCGGCCTGCCGAACCGCACGCTGCTGAACGACCGTCTCGAACGGCTGATCATCGCCCATCGGCGCAACGAGCGCGGCATGGCGCTGATCGTGATGGACCTGGACCGCTTCAAGGACGTCAACGACACCCTGGGGCACCAGGCGGGCGACGCGCTGCTGCAGCAGGTCTCGGGACGGCTGCAGTCGGCGTTGCGGACCTCGGACACGGTGGCGCGCCTGGGCGGCGACGAGTTCGCCATCCTGCTGCCGAGCGTCCGGATCCAGGGCGGCATCGGCGTGGCGCAGAAGATCCTGCGGGCGCTCGAACGCCCGTTCACCATCGGCGAGCAGGAGATCACCGTCGCGGCGAGCCTGGGCATCACGGCCTGCCCGGACCACGGCGACGACTCGGCGACGCTGATGCGGCGGGCCGACGTGGCGATGTACGTCGCCAAGCGGAACAACGGCGGCTTCGCGGTCTACTCGCCGGAGCACGATCAGAACAACGTGGACCGGCTGGCCATCGCCAGCGAGCTGCGCCGGGCCATCGACAACGGCGAGCTGCGGCTGCACTACCAGCCGAAGGTCAGCTTCAAGACCGGACAGGTCATCCGCGTTGAGGCTCTGGTTCGCTGGCAGCACCCCGAGCAGGGGCTGGTTCCCCCCGACCGGTTCATCCCCGTGGCCGAGCAGACGGGCCTGATCCGTCCGCTCGGGCAGTGGGTGCTTGAGGAGGCGCTTTCGCAGTACCACACCTGGCGGGACAACGGCCTGCGCGTGCCGATTGCCGTCAACCTCTCGATGCACAACCTCCAGGAGCCGGAGCTGCCGGCCCAGATCGGCGGCATGCTGGCACGCTGGGGCATCCCGCCCTCAGAACTGGTGCTGGAGATCACCGAGACGACGCTGATGGCGGACCCGATCCGGACCAAGGATGTACTCAATCGCTTGCGCGGCCTGGGCATCCAGATCTCCATCGACGATTTCGGGGTGGGCCACTCGACGTTCAGCTACCTGAAGCACCTGCCCGTCAACGAGATCAAGATCGACCGCTCGTTCGTCCAGGAGATGAACCTGAACGAGAGCGACGCGGCAATCGTCCGCTCGACCATCGATCTGGCGCACAGCCTGGGGCTGGCGGTGGTGGCCGAGGGCATCGAGAACGAGGAGACCTGGGATCGGCTCTCGGGGATGGGCTGCGACGTGGCGCAGGGGTACTACCTCTCGCGTCCGCTGGCGCCCGAGGCGTTCTCGCTGTGGCTGGAGGAGACGAACTACGGGGCGATGGGGGACGAGCACGCCGCCTGACGGCGCGCAGGCCGCACCCCCTGCCGCCTCGGGCCTCCACCCGTACTGGCCCGGGCGCCGCCGGGCCTGTACACTCGGCCTGTGCCTGATGCCACCCACGACGATTTCCTGGTCGGCGCGCCCCGCCCGTTTCGCGGGGCCGCCAGCAGCCCGGCCCCGGCCACGATCCCGAGTCTGCCCGTCGGGACGGTCCTGTCGCTGATCGGCGGGCTGGCGCTGTTGGCGGCGTTCACCATGCCGTGGCTCGGCATCCAGGTCGGGGCGCAGGGCGCGCTGCTCTCGGGCGATGTGCTCGGACGCCTCCTCGGCAGCACAACGGACCTGCGCCAGTTCATCCCCGGCAGCTCCGGCAACCCGCTGGAAGCCCAGGCGCTGCGTGCCCTGATCTACCTCTTCCCGACGAGCGGCGGGATCGCCGCCCTGCTGGCCCTGCTGGAGGGGTGGCTCGGACGGCGTGGCTGGCTGACGACGCTGATCGTGGTGAGCGGCGTCGTGCCGCTGATCGGGCTGCTGGGCGGGCTGGGCTTCTTGCCGCCGACCGCCAGCCGTCAGCACGGGCTGTGGGTCATCGGGCTGGGCAGCGCGGCAGTGATGCTCGGGCCGTTGCTGAACGGGCTGCTGTCCCGCCGCGCCGCCGCATCCTCTTCTTGAAACCCGTCCTGCGCCCGACGCCCTAGGCCCAGGGCATCGTCCACCCTTGCGAGGCTGCCAGCAGCACGTAGTACGTCTTGCCGTCGATGGCCGCCCGTCCTGATCGGCGGGCGAAAGAATGCGGCCGGGAGCGGGGCTCCCGACCGCAGAGAGAGGGGGCGCGCCGCGTTGGCGAGACGCGGCGCAAGTGGGACGATCAGGGAACGCTGACCCTCTTGTCGAAGGGACGGGTGCCGGAAGAGAGGTCGATTCTCCTGCTGTTGTACGCTTGCCAGGCTGACGGCACGGAGGGGCACGACCGATGGCGGAATGGGCCTGTGCTCTGGGCCACACCGCCGTCGCCCTCCCTGTCGGCCACGCCTGGTTCCCCGCCGCCTGGTGCATGTACATCATCGGCAGCCGTGCGCCGAGAGTTGGGAGGGTATCCGTCATCAGGTGGCGGGGCCAGATGACCTTTTCGCGGCGATCCCCCTCATGCAGCGGCATTCGACGTTCTCAGGAATCATGGGGACGTGTCAGCCCCCTGGGGGTATTCCCCCGCATGATGCCTGGATAGCGTTGCGGGCGGCCTTCGCGCTGCCCGCGCGAGCCGCGTCCCCGCTCGCGGCGCACCCGCCCGACGCTATCCTCTCGCCATGCCCGATCCCTCAACCTCCGGCGCGCCGATCCTCGCCGCGGGCGTCGCCGTGGTCACCCTGGCGCTGATCCTCCTCCGGCCGCGCGGCCTGCCGGAGCTGTACGCGGCGCTCGGCGGGGCGGCGGCGACCCTGCTGCTCGGGCTGGTGACACCGTCCGACGCTGTGCAGGCAGTGGCCGGCAGTTGGAACGTCTTTCTGTTCTTCATCGGCCTGATGGTCTCGTCGTTCACCGCCGAGCGAGCCGGCGTCTTCGACGTGGCGGCCGGACTGGTCGCCCGGCTGGCGGGGGGCAGCGCGCGCCGCCTGCTGGTGTGGGTCTACCTGCTGGGCGTCCTGGTGACGGCCTTTCTCTCGAACGATGCGACGGCCCTGCTGCTGACGCCCGTCGTCTTCACGCTGGCGCGCCGCCTCGAGCTGCCGCCGCTGCCGTACGCCTACGCCTGCGCGCTCTCGGCCAACGCCGCCTCATTCATCCTGCCGGTCTCGAATCCGGCCAACCTGCTGGTGATGGTCGGCGCGCCGATGACCCTGGCGACGTTCGTGGAGCGGCTCTGGCTGCCGAGCCTGCTCTCGGCCGGGGTGACCCTCCTTGGCCTGCTGGCGCTCGCCTGGGGGGCGCTCGGCCAGCGGTACCACCCGCCGCGCCCCGAGCCAATCGGACGACGGGCCTGGCTTGGCACGCTCGGGCTGGCGGTGCTGGTAGCCGCCTACCTGCTCTCAGACCTGCTGCGCCTGCCGCTGGGGGCGGTAGCTTGCGGCGGCGCGCTGCTGCTGGTGCTGCTCGACGCGTGCTGCGTCCGCCCGAGCCTGCCCGACCTCGCCCGCGAGGTGCCGTGGAGCGTGCTGGCGCTGCTGGCCGGCCTCAACGTCGTCGTCGAGGCGCTCGTCCACTCGGGCGTCACGGCCCCGGCCACCGGCCTGCTCGGCATCCTGGCCGAACCGTCTGGCCCGGCCGGGGCGCTCGGGCCGGCGGCGGTCGGGCTGGGGACGGCGCTCCTCTCGAACGCGATCAACAACCTGCCGATGGCCCTGGTGACCGCCGCTGCCCTGCACGGCCTGGACCCTGCCGCGGCCGACCGACTGGTGGCCGGGGCCATCGTCGGCATCGACCTCGGTCCCAACCTGACGACGGTCGGCTCGTTCGCCACGATGCTCTGGCTGATGCTGCTGCGGCGGCGGGGCATCGACATCTCGGCCTGGGCCTACGCTCGCGTCGGGCTGCTGGTGACGCCGCCAGCCCTGCTGGCGGCGCTCGGGGGGCTGCTGCTGGCCCGGTAGCTCGTGCGCGGCAGCAGCCCACCGTCTCACACGTCCGCATCCGCGCGATGCGTCGTTACTTGTACTTCGCGTAGATCGCTTCGACCTTCTGGGTGGCCCAGTCCACCGCCGTATCGACGTTCTCGGACTGGACGGCCTGTCCGATCATCAGCGGGATGATCCAATTCTGCTCGACCTCGGCGGCGGCCGGCGTCGGCGGGCCGGGATGCCCCACCACCCGCGCCGCCTGATCGAAGTCCTGGAGCAGTTGCAGCTTCGGGTCCTCGCCGATGATCGCCATCGGCTTCTTCCGGAAGTTCTTGAGGATCGGCTGGTTATAGCCCTGGCTGGCCTTCACCGCGTCCAGGTAGCCAGCGTAGTACTCGCTGAACAGGGCCTTGGCGGCCTCCTGGTTCTTGGACCACTTCATGAGGCCCCAGACTTCCACCGTCACCGAGGCGAACCGCCCCTTCGGCCCGGATGGGGCGTTCGAGATGTAGATCTTCTTCGCCAGTTCCGGATTGTCCTTCTCGATGGTCCGCAGCGAGCTGATCGGGTTCTGGATCCAGGCGCCGCGCCCGGACGCCAGGAACTGGTTGTTGCCGGTGTCGTCCCAGGACAGCACCTCGTTGGTCATCGTGTTCTTGTACAGCTCCAGCGCGTACTTGACGGCCTCCTTCGTCTCGGGTGAGTTGATAGTGACGGTCTTCCCATCCTGCCCGACATACGATGCGCCGTAGCTCCAGAGCAGGCTGCTCCACGAGTTGTTGGCATCGTTGCTCTTCTGGTTGATGGCGATGCCGATCGGGTTGCCCTTCGACTTGAGCAGCGTTCCTGCTTTCATCAGGTCGTCGAAGGTGTCCACGGGCTGAAGGCCGTTCGCGTCGAAGAGATCTTTGCGGTAGTTGCACCCGAACTCGATGAAGTAGGCCGGCACGCCCCGCCAGGCGCCCTCGAACTGCCCGATGCTCGTCGAGAGCGGATCGACCCAGCCGCCGTGCGCCTCGCCGACCTGCTTGACGACGTCTCCCACGTCCACCAGGCTCTTGTTGAAGACGTTGATCGCGCCGCTCTGGGTGAAGCCGAGGATGTCGTGGCCGTCGTTGGTGGCGACCTCGGCGGCCCACTTGGCCGGCAGCTCGCCCGCCAGGATGTGATCGACCTCCACGCTGACCTTGTTCTTCTCGCCCCAGTCCTTGGCCCACGTGTCAAACCAGACGTCGTAGGCCGGCACGAAGTGGGAGCGCATCAGCAGCTTGAGCGAGCCGCCGCCGGCGAACCCGCCGGGGCCGACCTGGGCAGCCGGCTGAGCGGCGGGATTCGCGGCCTCGGCCGGCTTGGCAGGTGCCGCCGCCGGCGCGGCTGGCTGCGCCGGCGCTGCCGGCTTGCTCTCGGCCGGTTGGGCGGGCGTGTTTGTGCCACCGCCGCACGCCGCCAGCAACGACGCCACGGTCACCCCGCCAAGCCCCAGCGCCGCCGTCCGCAGGAAGCCGCGCCGCGTGTGCGTTCCCCGCCGCGGGGACGCCGCCGCTCCGTTCACCGCCCGATCCTCAGGGCCGGATGTCTCGCGCACCATGGGGGTCAACCTCCTTCGGTCAGACCGCGTGCCCCCGGCCCGTCCACGCACCGGGGCTGAGCATGCCTCGCGTGAGCGAGTTCTCCGCGTGAGCCGGACTCGCCACCGAGCCCGGCGCTGCCGGCTCCCTACTTGAAGGCGCCGCCGGTGATGCCTTCCACGAAGTCGTCGAGGAACAGGTTGAACAGGATCGCCACCGGCAGGCCGGCGATCAGCGCCCCGGCCATCAGCTCGCCCCAGTAGTAGATGTCGCCACGGATCAGGTCCGTCACCACCCCGAGGGTGACCGGCTTCACCACCGCGCTCGACGTGAAGACCAGCGGGTAGAGGAACGCCTGCAACGAGATCGCGAAGGCGAACATCCCGGCCGCCGACAGCCCCGCCTTGCTCATCGGCAGGACGATGTGCAGCACCGCCTGGAACCGAGTGCAGCCGTCCACGAGGCCGGCCTCCTCGATCTCCATCGGCACGTTCTTGAAGAACCCCATCAGCAGCCAGACGGCGAACGGGATCGAGATCGTCGGCAGCACCACCACCAGCGACCAGATCGTGTTCTGGAGACCCAGGCCGTAGACGACCCTCGTCAGCGGGATGAACAGCAGCGAGGGCGGCACGAGGTACGTCGCGAAAATCACGATGCCCAGTTGCTGTGCGCCCGGCAAATCGAGCCGAGCCAGCGCGTAGCCGGCCGGCGTGGCGATGACCAGCGTGATCAGCACCACGCAGACGCCGATGATCGCCGAGTTCAGCATCCAGCGCCCGAACAGCGTCTTCTCGAAGAGGTACTGGATGTGCGAGAGCGTCGGCGGCTCGTTGAACCAGAGCGGGTTGTTGGCGAGCGTGTACAGGTCGCTGTTGGTCTTGAAGGTGGTGATCACCATCCAGTAGAAGGGGAACACCGCCACCAGCACGTACAGCCCCATCAGCGCGGCGCGCGTCAGCTTGCCCTGTTGGGTCCGCGAGATCAGCCGCCGTCGATGTGCCGGCCGGGCCGGCGCGTCCACCGCGATCACATGCCCTCCCGCTTGCCGATGTGGCGCAGCGACAGGACGGTCAGCACCAGCAGCACGGGCAGCAGGTACAGCGCGATGGCCGCGCCCTGGCCGAGCTGGGTGCCGCTCACGCCGACCTGCAGCGCGTAGTTCGCCAGCACCTGGGTCTGATCCACCGGGCCGCCACCCGTCAGGATGAAGACGACGGTCAGCTCGGTCAACGTGAAGATCAGGTCGAACAGCAGGGCGATGAAGAGGATCGGCGCGATGATCGGCACGATCACCTTGACGAAGCGCGCCCACCAGCCGGCCCCGTCGATGCGGGCCGCCTCGATGACGTCCGTCGGGATGGCCGTCAGGCCGGCCAGCACGGTGATCGCCCCGAACGGCACCGCCCGCCAGGTGCTGACGAAGATCACGGCGGCCATGGCCGGAATCGGCGTGCCCAGCCACTGGATGCCCTGATCCAGGATGCCGACGTTGATCAGCATCCAGTTGATGACGCTGTACTGGGAGTGGAACATCCACTTGTAGGCGATGGTCGAGAGGGCAATCGGGATGGTCCAGGGGAGCACGAACAGCACCCGCAGGATGCCGCGCCCCGGGAACGCTCCGAGCATCAGGAAGGCCAGCGCCACGCTGAGGGTGATCTTGGCGGCCGTCGCCACCACCCCGATGATGAGGGTGTTCCGCACGGCCAGCTTGAACGTCGGGTCGCGCGCTACGTCGACGAAGTTCTGGAGGCCCACGAAGTGGCCAGGGGCGGCGACCGTCGTGTTGGTCAGGCTGTACCAGATGCCGAGCAGCAGCGGGAAGCCGATCAGCGCCAGGACGTAGATGATGGCCGGCAAGACCAGCAGATAGCCGGCGTACCGGGGCGTCCGGAGCCGGTGCGCCAGCGTTCGCGGAGCCGCCACACCACGAGCGAGAGTCGCCATTGCCTGCCCCCCTTTGGGCAAACGCCTGCGGCACGATGAGCGCCCGACCGCTCCGCCAGTGGAGCGGGGCACGAACGCCAGGTGGGGTGCGTGAGCGTAGCCAGGGGCCGGCAAGACCAGCCTGCAGCGAAGCCTAAACCTATCAGACGATAGTGTCAAGCGATTTTGTCTAACAATATTTCTGATAGCGCTCATCTCTCGGCGCCCTGGGCTGCGCGCTGCTGAACGGCGCTTCCCGAACCGCTTCGCCTGCCAGGGCGATTGCATGTTGATGTCGTCGTGCCGCCGCGTCGGGGCTTGAAAGCCCCGCCTACCATCCTGCAGTCGCTGCGCGACGCCCCAGTCTCACCAGACGACGCCGTTCCCGGTGTCCGTCGCGCAGCGACGGTGTGACTGTAGGCGGGGACTTCAGTCCCCGACCGCCCGTTCCCTGATGCTTCGGGGACACCAACGAACATGCCATCGCCCTGCGTCGTGCGGCGGCGTCGGGGCTTGAAAGCCCCGCCTACGATCCTGCAGTCGCTGCGCGACGCGCCAGTCGCACCAGTGCCTGCCGTTCCCGACGGCCGTCGCGCAGCGACGGCGTGACTGTAGGCGGGGACTTCAGTC
>JADZEM010000017.1 GCA_020850535.1 Chloroflexota bacterium | reverse complement strand
CCGTTCCCGGCGGCCGTCACGCAGCGACTGAATGACGGTAGGCGGGGGTTTCAACCCCCGACCGACCGTTCCATGATGCTTCGGGGACACCAATGAACAGGCAATCGCCCTGACCCTGAAACC
This sequence comes from Chloroflexota bacterium, assembly GCA_020850535.1. Taxonomy (NCBI): domain Bacteria; kingdom Bacillati; phylum Chloroflexota; species Chloroflexota bacterium. The sequence goes on along the minus strand of JADZEM010000017.1, from coordinate 13,578 downwards.
CAGAATCTAGCATCCCGAACCCGATGCCGTGTAGCCTTGCGCCATGCCACGCTCGCTTGCAGACTACTCCGCCTACCTGTTCGACATCGACGGCACGCTGTTGCGCCCAGGATCGACCATCGAGGGGGCGACCGAGGCACTCCTGGCCCTCAAGGCCAACGGCAAGGCGATCCGCGCCGTCACCAACAACTCGCGGATGGCCCATCACGTCGTCGCGGCCAACTTCCGACGCCACGGCCTGCCCCTGGATGACGACGAGGTCTTCTCGGCGCTGCGGGCCACTGCGCGGTTCATCGCCCATGAGAAGCCCGACGCCACGGTCTTTCCGTTCGGCGCGGACGGGCTGATCCACGAGCTGGAAGAGGCCGGCCTGAGGCTGACGGATGAGGACACGGCCGAGTACGTGGTGGCCGGCTACTTCCCGGAGATCAACCTTGAAGCGATGAAGCAGGCGATGCGGGCACTGCTCAACGGCGCGCGCTTCGTGGCGGTCAACACGGACCGGCGGTACGTCGGCGCGGACGGGCCGATCCCGGGGGCCGGAGCGTTCGTGGCGGCCATCGAGCGGGCGGCCGGGCGCGCGCCAGACGTGATCGTCGGGAAGCCGTCCACGACGATTGTGGCGGAGGCCGTCGAGAGCGTCGGGTTCCCGCCCGAGGAGTGCCTGTTCGTGGGGGACAACATCGAGACGGACGTGCTGGCGGCGCACGCGGTGGGGCTGCCAGCGCTGCTGGTCTGGACGGGCGTCAGCACGCCGGCGGACCTTGCCGCGAGCGGCGTCGAGGTGGCCCACGTGGCGGACAGCGTGCTGGCCCTGGCCGAGGCGTTCGAGCGGTAGCCGGTCCTGGCCACGCGGCACGCGGCGATTGCCGGGAATGTCGGAGCGCTCCCAACGGTTCAACTCCCCGAACGCCGCGCACTGCACACTGAAGGGGGATCTTGACCATGGCTCTTGCGATTGGTCCGCGCCTGCAAGGCTTCTTTGGCGAGAAGCTGGCTGCCATCCTCTGCACCATCAACGACAAGGGCGCGCCCGAGATGACGCCCGTTTGGTACGAGTTCGACGACGGCCTCATCTGGCTGAACGGCGACAAGACGCGCATCTGGCTGCACCGCATGGAGGCGAGCGGCAAGGTCACCTTCTTCGTCATGGACCCCGCCAACCTCTGGCGCTGGGCGCAGGTCTATGGGAAAGTCGTCGAGGCGGCCGAGGACCCGGGCGGCAACCATATCAACCGCCTGAGCCACCGTTACCGGGGCGCGGACTACAGCGGCGACCGGCGGACCCGGCGGCTGCTGAAGGTCGAGATCACCTCGGTCAAGGGCGCGGACGGCTCTCGCGAGGTGAAGTGGGACGTGGGCGAGGCGGCAGAGTAACCTCCCCAGGCGCATCCGCGGTCTGGCAGGCTGGACGCACCAGCCTGCCAGACTCGTCGTGATAGCCACAGAAGCCACAGGGCCGCCTCCACAACAGACGGCCCCATACAGACGACGCACGGACGAGGAGGTCGCGTATGTCCGCAGCACCTGGCTACGAGTTTCACCACATCCACGTCTTCTGCTCCGACCTGGAGGCTACAGCGCACTGGTTCATCGAGGGCGTCGGCGCGACGCTGGTCGGGCGCGGCGAGTCGCGCGGGGTTCCCTCCGTGACGCTCAGCCTCGGCGGGGCGCCGGTGCTGCTGCGGCCGGCTCGCGAGGGCGAGACGCTGGCCGAGGCCGGCGCGCGCCGCTTCGGGACGGATCATTTTGGCCTGAAGGTGGCCGACATCGACGCCACGGTGGCTGAGCTGCGGTCGCGCGGGGTGCAGATCGAGGTCGAGCCGTGGGACTTCAGTCCGAGCATGCGGATCGCGTTCATCAAGGGGCCGGATGAGGTGCGGATCGAGCTGGTGCAGTCGCTGCCGTAGCGCCGCTCGTAGTGCCGCTACCGGCGCGTGTCGAACGAGTCGCAGAAGACGTTCTCGTTGTACGTGCCCTGGAACGGCGACCGCCCCTGCAGCTTCTCCACCACCGCGCGGATCGCCTCGCGGCTCGGCACGTGGGCGTGGATCACCGTCTTCACCATCGGCACGTCGATCAGGTGATTCGGCAACGAGAGCGACACGAACACCGTCGGCACCTCGGTGGCGTACCAGGGGATCTCGGGCGACATCGCCGTTGACCACTTGATGCGGATGACGCCTTCCTGGGCGAATCCCTTGACGTTGGCGAAGATGATGGCCGCGTCGTAGCGCTCGGGGTAGGCGGCGTTCGCCTCGCTCTGCACCATGCTGTGGAAGGTGACCCCCGTCTCGCCCTCGGCGATCCGCTGCTGGGCCGTCTTGAACGCCTGCACCTCGAAGCCGGCCCGTTCAAGCTCCTCCTGCGCGATACGGAGGTAGCCGGTCTGGTCCGTCCCGGTGAAGTCTGGCTCGCCAGTGACGCCATACAGACGGATGCGGCGGTGCGTCTCCGGGCGCAGCGGCAGATTGCCCTGGGTGTCCTTGACCAGTGTGACGGTCTTGTCGGCGATGCTGGCGGCCACCGCACGGTGCGCCTCGCAGCCGACGACGGACAGCGCCTCGGGTGGGGGCGTGAGCGCCGCGCGCGGCGTCCGGTGCAGCCCGAGCGACGCCTTCAGCCCGAGGATGCGCTCCAGCGCCTCGTGCAGGCGCGCCTCGGTGATGACGCCGTTCCGGTAGCCGTCGAGCATGTAGCCGAAATCCTCCTCGGCGTTGCGAAAGAAGAGGAACATGTCACAGCCGGCCGCGATGGTTGCCGGAACGGCCTCGCGACGGCGCATCGCCGAGGTCAGCCCGAGCATGATCGAGGCGTCGGTCAGGATCAGGCCGTTGAAGCCAAGCTCGCCGCGCAGGAGGTCTTGCAGCAATTCGGGCGCGAGGGTACCCGGCATGATGTCGTGGTCCGCAATACCCGGCCGGAAGTGGCGCGACAGCTCCGGCGCGCCGATGTGCCCGACCATGATCGACTGAACGCCGTGCGCGATCATCGCCCGGTAGACCTTGCCGTAGGTGGCGTGCCACGCCTCCACCCCGAGCGTGTTCCAGGACGTGACGACGTGCTGATCGCGCTCGTCCACGCCGTCGCCGGGGAAGTGCTTGATGGCGCAGGCTGTGTTCGACTCGCTGATGCCGTCGAAGAAGGCCGTCGCCCGCTCGATCACCACCTCGGGCGTGTTCCCGAAGGAGCGCGTCGCCACCACGGTGTTGCGCCAGTTGCGGTGGATATCGACAATCGGCGCGAAGGCCCAGTTGCAGCCGAGGGCGGTCGTCTCGGCGCCGGCCACGCGGCCCATCTGGCGGGCGATCTCGGCGTCGGGGTGCGATCCCGCCCCGAGATGCGTGGTCACCAGGGTGCCGTCGTCGATGCTCCCGAAGCCGCCCATCTCGGGGTTGGACGCCACCAGCAGGGGGATCTTCGAGCGCTGCTGGGCGTAGCGGATGTGCGCCTGCACGGTGGCCGAGTCCGCGCCTCGGAAGCGGATCGCGCCGATGTGGAAGCGGTCCAGGACGGTGTCGAGATAGGCCGGGTCAAACGAAACGTTCAGGTTGACGAAGAGCTGGCCGATCTGCTCGTCGAGCGTCATCGTCTCGATGGTGCGCTGGACCCAGGCCACGCCCTCAGCGTCCAGGTTGAACGGCTGCGCCGTGAGATCGACCATGATCCCTCCTACCATCCTCAGCAGCCAATGCGTCCGCCTGGGAGTATGCCGCATGCTCCGGCGGGCCGATACGGGCGTGCTGAGCGCAGTCGCTGCATGCTGGCAATCGTGCTACGGTTCCCGCCACACGCGAGCACACAGGGGGCACGCATGGCGCGCATCAAGATCGACCGGGACCGCCGCATCGGGACCATCGACCGGCACATCTACGGCGGCTTTGTCGAGCACCTGGGCCGCTGCATCTACGGCGGCATCTACGAGGAAGGCTCGCCGCTGAGCGACGGGCGCGGCTTCCGCACCGACGTGCTGGAGGGCGCGCGAGCACTCCGGATGCCGAACCTGCGCTGGCCGGGCGGCAACTTCGTGAGCGGCTACCACTGGCTCGACGGCGTCGGGCCGCTCGATCAGCGCCCGCGAAAGGTCGACCTGGCCTGGGGCGCTGAGGAGTCCAACCGCTTCGGCACCGACGAGTTCCTGGCCTACGCCCGCGAGCTTAGGACCGAGCCGTACATCTGCGTCAACGCCGGCACCGGCTCCATCGACGAGGCCCAGGCGTGGGTCGAGTACTGCAACGGCGCCACCGATACCCACTGGGCCAACCTCCGGCGCAAGAACGGCCACGCGGAGCCGTACAACGTCAAGTTCTGGGGCCTGGGCAACGAGCTGTGGGGTCCGTGGCAGCTCGGGCAGATGACCGCCGAGGACTACGTCAAGAAGGCCCGCGAGTTCGCCAAGGTCATGCGACTGACCGATCCGTCCATCAAGCTGGTCGCCTGCGGCAAGGACGGCCTGAGCGACTGGGACCGCGAGGTCGTCGATGGGCTGGCCCGGTACGTGGACTACCACAGCATCCACATCTACACCGGCAGCGCCGACTACTACTCCAACGTCTTCGCGCCGAAGCAGGCCGAGCGCGCACTGACCATCACCCAGGGGATGATCGACAAGGCGCGCTACGACCAGAAGCTGACCCACCCGATCCACGTCGCCTACGACGAGTGGAACGTCTGGTACCGCGCACGCGGCCCCGTCCACCGCAAGACCGGCATCGAGGAGCAGTACGACCTCGCGGATGCCCTGGCCATCGCCAGCTACCTGAACGTCTTCATCCGGCAGTGCAAGACCGTCAAGCTCGCCAACTTCGCCCAGCTCGTGAACGCCATCGGCGCGATGTTCACCAACCAGCAGGCGATGTTCCTCCAGACGGTCTACCACCCACTGCGCCTGTACGGCGAGCACATGCGCGATCTGGCGCTCGATCCGTTCGTGGACTGCCCCCAGTACGACCTGCGCCCCGAGGCCGAGACCTCGCCGCGCGAGCACCGCGTGGCCGATCTTGGCCCGTTCCCGCTGCTCGACGTGGCCGCCACGCTGGACGAGGATGGCCGGACGCTGGTCGTCGGCGTCGTCAACCGCGACCGCGACCACGCGATCTCGGCCAGCATCGAGCTGCAAGATGGCGGCAAGCTCGCCGGCGGCGTCGCCTACGAGGTCAACGGCGACGCGCCCGAGGTGCTGAACACCTTCGAGCGGCCGGACGCGGTGACGGTCCGCGAGCGGAGCCTGGACGCTGCCGCCTGCCAGACCTACACGTTCCCGGCCCACTCGGCGACGGTCCTGAAGCTGACGGTGGCGTAGATCTCGGCCCCTCACCCGCCGCTGTGTCGCCCACAAGCCCTTCGTGAGACTCAACCCAAAAGGAGCCACACTCCGTGCGTGCTGCGATCTCGCTTGATGGCGTCTGGGATGCCCGGCTCGATCCGACCGACGCCGGCGTCTCGGAGGGCTGGTTCGCCCCGACGACGCCGTTCGACCGCCGCCTGACCGTGCCGCTGCCCTGGCAGGCCGCCGATCCATCCCTGCGGGGCTACGCCGGGGTGGTGTGGTATCGGCGGGCGTTCGACGCGCCGGCCGCGTGGCAGGCGGGTTCGGCCCCGGCGGCCACACCGTCCGTGGCGCTGCACTTCGGGGCGGTGGACTACGCCGCCGAGGTCTGGCTGAACGGCACGCACGTCGGCGGGCACGAGGGCGGCTACACGCCGTTCGCGTGCGAGGTCGGGGCGGCGCTCCGCTGGGACGGCCCGAACGTGGTCGCCGTGCGCGTGTTCGATCCGGCCGACGTGAGGAGCATCCCACACGGCAAGCAGGGCGGTCGCTGGTATACGCCGATCAGCGGTCCGTGGCAGCCGGTCTCGCTGGTGGCGCGGCCGGCCGAGCGCATCGGCACGGTCCGCTGCGAGCCGGACGGCATTCGGGGCACGGTCAGGGTCACCGTCTCGGCGGTGGGGCTGAGCGGGCCGCGCGCCGTCAACCTGGAGATTCGCGCGGCTGGCAGCGACGCGGTCGTCGCGACGGCGCGGGCCGTCGTTGCCTCGGCACAGGTGCTCGTCGGGCCGGACGCCGCCTCGGCCAGCGCCGAGATCGCCATTCCCGATCCGCGGCGCTGGGAGCCGGACAGGCCGCACCTGTACGCCGTGCGGGCCACGCTCGGGCCGCTCGACAGAACGACAGCCCGCCATGCCGACGCCCATGCCGACGCCCTCGACACGGTCGAGGAGTGCTTCGGGCTGCGGACGGTCGAGGTCCGAGACGGCACGCTGCTGCTGAACGGCCAGCCGCTCTACCTGCGCGGCGCGCTCGACCAGGCCTACTGGCCGGACACGCTCTACACCGCCCCGAGCGATGCGGAGATCGAGCGGGAGATCCGTCTTGCGAAGGATCTCGGGTTCAACATGCTGCGGAAGCACATCAAGCCCGAGGACCCCCGCTATCTGGACGCTGCCGACCGGCTCGGCCTGCTGATCTGGGCCGAGCCGGCCAACCCGGCCCGCTTCGACGAGACGGCGCGGGCGGGCGTCCGCCGCGACCTGCTGGCGACGATCGAACGCGACTTCAACCATCCGAGCGTGGTGATCTGGAGCCTCTACAACGAGGACTGGGGCATCACCGGCGTCTGGGACGACGCCGAGAAGCAGCAGTGGGTGACGGACCTCTTCGCCGAGGTCAAGCGGATCGATCCGACGCGCCCGGTCTGCGACAACTCCGGCTGGGCGCACGTCGTCACCGACCTGAACGATTATCACGAGTACTACGCCACGCCAGAGCGCATCGGGCGGTTCCGCGAGCGGCTCGACTTCATCCTGGCCCATCCCGACGACAACTTCGCGCAGGGCTTCCGCTCGAACGGCGAGCCGATCCTGGTCTCGGAGTTCGGGAACTGGGCCGTCTCCGATCCGGCCGACGCCCGCGCGCGCTCCGGCGGGCAGGCGCCGCCCTGGTTCCACTTCGACCAGGGGTACAACCGTGTCGAGGGCCTGCCGCCGCCCCCGCCCGGCGATCCGCTGGTCGACCGGATCCGGACGGTGGCCGGCTTCGAGGAGCGGTGGCGGACGCTCGGGCTGGAGGCTGTCTTCGGGACCACCGAAGGGCTGATCGCCCATCTCCAGCGGCGAGCCGTCCGCGCGCTCAAGGCGCAGATCGGGGAGATGCGTCGCCGGCCGGCCATCCAGGGGTATGTGGTCACCGAGTTCACGGATATCGAGTGGGAGGGGAACGGCTGGCTCGACTACTGGCGGCGGCCGAAGCCGTTGCTGGCGGAGTTGGCCCAGGTGAACGGCGACGTGGCGGTGATCGCCACCGCCGAGCGCCCGAACGTCTGGCGCGGCGAGACGGCAACGGTCCGCGTGGCCGTCTCGAACACGACGGCCACCCCGATCTCGGGGACGATCCGCTGGCAGCTCGACGGCAGCCCGGAGGACGCGGCCATCACTGGCGAGCAGCCCGTCGAGGTCTGGGCGCACGCCGTGGACGAGCGGACCGTCATCCGCTTCCGCGTCCCGGCCGGCGCGCCGCGCACGGCACGGCTGCGGATAGGGCTGGTCGCGGACGGGCGGACCGTCACCCGCACTGAGGCCGAGCTGGCGTTTGCCGCACGCGAGGACGGGCTGGCGCGCGACCTCCGGGCGAACGGCAGCACCCTCGAGCGGGTCTTCCGGCAGCGGCTGGAGCGGCAGGGCTTTCAGATCGGGCGTGGCTTCGACCGAACGGCGCCGCTGGCCGTGACGAATCGGCTGGACAGCACGCTGCTGGAGTACCTGCACGGAGGCGGGCGGGTGCTGTTCGTCGCGTCCACCTCCGCCGAGGGCGCGGACGCCGTCGGGCTGCGCTTCAACGTGCTCAGCCCGGGCGAAAGCTGGCGGATGGCGGCCGGCGCGGCCTGGGCGCGGACAGATCTGCTGGCCCCGGCGCCCCTGCTGCCCGAGCTGGGCTGGGAGGTGGCCGACATCTTCCCATCGCAGGCCATCGACGCCGGCGCGTTCCAGCCGGGTGACCTCCACCTGGCCGGCTGGTTCGAGGGCTGGCTGGCGAACGCCGGCTCGCTGGCGACGCTGCGGACGGTGGGGCAGGGACGGCTCCTGACCACGACCTTCCGCTTCGAGGACCGCTACGGGCTGGACCCCGTGGCGACGCTGCTGCTCAACCGGCTGGCGCGGCTGCTGCTGGAGGCATGACCACTGGCCTCAGATTGACACGGGTTCTCGTATCCCGAGAGCGGCGCGCTTACGGGGCCTGGCCATTACAGCAGGCGTGGGGCGCCGGTCGGTGCGCCGGCCAGCGGCTCGATCAACCGCGGCCCCTGGTTGCGCGCTGAGGAGACCAGCGACGAGACCGGGTGGTACTCGAACTGGTCCGGCGCGACCGGCTGCAGATAGGAGAGCGCCGCGTTGGGGTCGTCCAGGTCGGGATCGAGCCAGCCCTCCTCGGCTGCGCGGTCGAGGATGACCGGCATCCGCTCGTGGATGGGGCGGAGGACGTCGTTGGCGGCTGTCGTGACGATGACGCAGGTCTGCCCGACATCGCTCGTGCCCTGCACGTACAGCCCGGCGAAGGCGAACAGCTCGCCGCCCTTCAGGTGGATGTAGACCGGCTGCTTCGTCTTGCTGCCGGGCACGGCCAGCCACTCATAGAAGCCGTCGGCCGGGATCAGGCAGCGGCTGTGCGGCACCGAGCCGCGGAACATCGGGCGCTCCAGCAGGCTCTCGCCGCGGGCGTTGATCGGCGGCGGGCGCTGCCCATCCGAGCGCATCCAGGCCGGCTGAAAGCCCCAGCGCATCGTCGTCAGCTCGCGGGTGTCCGCGTGCTGGACGATCGCCGGCACGGCCTGGCTCGGCGCGACGTTGTAGCGCGCCTCGAGGTGTGGCTCGATGCCCGTCTCCGAGAGCGCCCCCAGCCCGAACCGAGCCGCGATATCCTCCGGGCTGGTCAGTGTGTACCGTCCGCACATCGTGTCACCTCGCAGGGCGGTTCCTGTCAGTGTCGCCTGCAAGCAGTGTACCGGCCGATCGGCGGGCCACCCGCCACGCTGCACGTTCCAGTGTCGTCACTGTGGCTGCCCGTCCAGCACCCCTCGACGGACGGCGCGTCCCCGCTGGCGCGGTCGGAGCGCTGGCGTCGGAGCGCCGAGTCATCTCTTTGACTCGGAGACGACTCAGAGCCGCTACAGGGCAGCGCGCTATCATCCCTCGCGACATCTACGGCACTATCCTGCGGTGGTTGGTCGGACGGCGGCGGCTCAGACTGGGGAGAGCGGTACAACGGTGATCGCACGGCTGCGCCGGCGGATCAGACCAACCCTGTTGCGCTGGGCAATGGGGATCTTCTGCGGCCTGGTCGGCGGCCTGATGCTCGTCGCACCGCACCAGCTCGGCGGCCCGACCTTCGCCCCGATCTTCGGCTGGGTGCCGCATGTGGGTGTCATCAGCTTCCTGGCGGGCGCGGCGCTCGTCGCTGCGTCCACAGTCGGTGCGCGTGGGCCGCTGGCCGTTGCAGCCGGCGCAGCCGTGGCCGGCTCGCTGCTGATTCTCGCCGTCAGCTTTCTCATCACCGGGGGCTGGACGGGCGTCGTGGTCTACTCCACGTTCGCCCTGGCAACGCTGCTCAGCGCGTGGTGCGACCCGTCGAGCTCCCCCCGTGAAGACAGCATCGATCTCTTCGTCCTGACAGCGGCTGTGGCAGCGGCGCTCAACGGCATCCTGCTGCTGACCGTCTCGGTGGGCAGCTTCGGCGCCTTCTACGATCCGCTCCGGGCGACGGTCGGCTGGCATGGGGTGGCGTTCTTGCTGGGCGGCGTCGGCGTGCTGGCGACGCGCCTGCGCGTGACGCGGCAGCGGGCGGCGCGGGTGGCGGCGCAGCTTGGGCTTGGCGCGGCCTACCTCGCCTGGATGCTCGGCAGCTCGCTCCCGAACCGGATCTGGACTGGCATTCTGCTGTACGGCGGCACTGGCGCGCTGCTGGTGCTCGGGCCACGCCTCGCCCGCCACGCCAACCGGATCGATACCACCTCGTTGCGCGTCCGGCTGGCCCTGGCTATGGCCTCCGCCGCTGCGTTTCCGCTCCTCTTCGTGGCAACGGTCGCCACGGGCTGGGAGGAGCGCGCCACCGCCGAGCAGCAGCTCGTCCTGCAGCAGGCGCTCGCAAGCGGGCTCGCCGCGGATATCGGCGGCGCGGTCAATCAGCACCTGGTCGGGCTGACCCTGGTGGCCGAGCACCCGGTGGTGCTGGCCAGGAGCACGGCCGGCCGCACCGACCTGCTGGGTGACCTGGGCGATATCGGCGAGGTCGCGCCGGGGTTCGCCTCGCTGGGGACGTTCACGGCGAGCGGCCAGCCGCTGGTGATGCTGGGGCGGCCCGGCGCGCGCGCCGCGGATCGTTTGCCGGTCATGGCGCGGCTTGCGTTGCAGCGCATGCCCTCGGGCCTGGCGCCGCCCGCCGTCTTCCTGACACCGGACGATCCGCCGGCCATCGTGCTGGCCGTGCCGATCCGCCAGGATGGCGGCGCACTCGAAGGCGTGGCGGTGGGAGAGCTGGACCGCCGGTGGCTGGGGGCGCGGCTGCTGCGCGGCGTCTCCGATGCCCGCATCTCGACGGTCGTGCTGGATGGCGCAGGGCGGCGGATCGCCGTCGCGGGGCTGCCGCTGCCGCCGGATCCTGCTGGACGGGCCGGATCGCCAGACGCCGACGCGCTGGCCGAGCTGGGGTTTGGCGCCGGCACGCTCCGCTTCTCGCGCGGAAGCGCCGAGTACCTGGCCGGCGTCGCGCGGGTCGCCGGCACGGACTGGTCGGTCGTCGTCGAGCAGCCGGTGTCGTCGGCGCTGGCCTACGTCTGGTTCGCGCGGGAGCTGACCTTCGCGGTGCTGGTGGGCGCGTTCCTGGTGTCGGCCACGGTGGGAGTCGTGCTGGCTCGACGGCTGGCTGCTCCGCTGGCCGCGCTGGCCCGCGCGGCGCAGGGCCTTGCGACGGGCATTCCAACCACCATCGTGCCGCGCAGCCCCGTCTTCGAGGTGCGGGTGCTTGCCCAGGCGTTTGGAGATATGCAGGCCCGCCTGCTGGCACGGACCGCCGAGCGCGAGCGTGCAGAGTCGCGCTTTCGCATTCTGGCTTCAGCCAGCAACGAGCTGACACGGTCGCTGGACGAGGCGGCCATCGTCGAAGCGTTGGCGCAGATCGTCGTGGCCGAGCTGGCCGATTGGTGCTCGGTGGACATGTACGACGCCGAGCGGCAGTTGCAGCACGTCGTCGTGCTCCACGCCGATCCTGCCCGCAACGCGCTGGTGAGCGCCCTCCAGCGACAGCCGCCCGCCGCCTCCGCCGAGATCCAGCAGGCCGCTGCCACCGGCGCACCGTTGCTGATGTCCGTGGTGACGCCACGCCATCTGCTCGAGCTGGCCCCCGATCCGGAGCAGCGCCGCACGCTGGAGTGGCTCGGGGTGCGGTCGATGATGGTGGTGCCGCTCTCGGTGCGCGGCCAGACGATCGGGACGCTTGGCTGCGTGCTGGGGCGCGGCGGCCGGCGGTTCGGCACGGACGATCTGGCGTTGGCCCAGGAGCTTGCGCTGCGGGCGGCCCTGGCTATCGAGAACGCGCGCCTGTACGCCGCCGAACACGAGGCGCGCGCCGCCGCCGAGGCCGCCGTCCGCGCCCGCGACGAGTTCCTGGCCGTCGCCGCGCACGAGCTGAAGACGCCGGTGACCAGCCTGCGCGGGTTCGCCGAGCTGGGTGTGCGCGCCATCAGCAACCGAGGCAGCCTGGACCCGGTCATGGCCCGCCGGACCCTTGAGACGATCCACCGCCAGTCTGCACGGCTCTCGGCGCTCGTGGCCAACCTGCTCGAAGTGGCGCGCGGCACCACCGACCGTACAGCACTTGAGCCGCGCTTCATCAACCTGATGGATCTCGTGCAGATCGTCATCGAGGCGGCGCGGGTGCGTGCACCCGAGCGCATCATCGTCTGCACCGGGCCAGACGAGGCCGGGCTGGTGGCCGATCCGCTGCGGCTGGAGCAGGTGTTCACCAACCTGCTGGACAACGCCGTCAAGTACAGCCCGCCCAGCACCCAGATCGAGGTCAGCGTGACGTGTGTGGCCTCAACCGTGACGCTCGTCGTGCGGGACCACGGCGCAGGCGTCCCGCCGGAAGACCGCGAGCGCATCTTCGACCGCTACTTCCAGGCGCACGGCGATCCGTCGATGGTGGACGGGCAGGCCAGCGGCATGGGCCTCGGGCTGTACATCTCGCGGGAGATCGTGGAGCGGCACGGCGGCACGATCCGCGCGGAGCTGCCGGAGGACGGCGGCCTGCGGATGGTGGTGACGCTGCCGCGCGACCCGGATGTGTCACTCGGGCCGGGCGCGCCGGCCGGAACGCCCCCTGGCTAGGCAAGGTCGAGGGTCATGGGTCATGGGTCGTAGGTCATAGGTCATAGGTCATAGGTCATAGGTCATAGATGTTGGCGAAAAGCACGCAACCTGCAATGGTCATGCTGAGCGCAGCGAAGCACCTCACCCGCTGACGCGAGCCTTGACGGTCAGCAGTACGAATATGCCAGTGAACGCATGCGACTTCCAATTGTCATCCTGAGCGCAGCGAAGGACCTCACCCGCTGACGCGAGAGTCAACGGTCAGCGGGTGGCGCAAGAGTTGGCGGTCGGCGGATGAGGTGAGGGTTGACGGTCAGCGGGTGAGGTCCTTCGCTGCGCTCAGGATGACAATTGCGAGTCGCATGCGTTCACCAAGAGTTCCACGACCCACACAAACAAGGCGCCCCCGCACCGGCAGGGACGCCTTGTGAGTGAGAGCGGCTGGCCCACAGGGGGCCAGCCGCGCGGCGCTGCTAGCGGAGCAGGGACAGCACGCCCTGCGGGAGCTGGTTGGCCTGCGCCAAGATCGAGGTGCCCGCCTGCGAGAGGATGTTGTTCCGCGTGAACTGCACCATCTCGGCAGCCATGTCCGCGTCGCGGATGCGGCTCTCGGATGCCGTCAGGTTCTCGCTCATCGTCGCCAGGTTCTCGATGGTGTGCTCGAGGCGGTTCTGGACCGCGCCGAGGGCCGACCGGTTGGCCGACACGTCGGCGATGGCATCGTCGAGCGACTGGATCAGGGCCTGGGCGTTCGTCGTGTTCGAGGACGAGGCGAACGTCGTGACCGCGATGCTCAGGTTGGCGAAGCCGCCGCCCGCGCCGAAGGCGCCCGTCGCACCCGCGTTGGTGGCCGTCGTCAGCGAGCTGTCGATCGAGACCGAGACGGTCTGGTTGGCGTTCGCGCCGACCTGGAAGGCCGCCGCCGCCGAGGCCGCGTTGGTGACGATGGTGTCGTCCGTCGCCCCCGTGAGCGAGCTCACGAGGTTGGCGACCGTACCGTTCGCGCCGCCACCGTTCAGGTTGATGCTGACGCCGAGGGTGTTGAAGTTCAGCGTCTGCGAGCCAGACGCCGTCATCGCCGAGAGCAGGACCGTCTGCGAGACCGTCGAGCCGCCGATGGAGGCCGTCATCGTGACGCCCGTCGTGCCAGAGGCGGTCATCGTGAAGGTCGTGCCAGCCTGCGCGCCGGAGACGTTGACCGTCGCGACGGTGCCGGTG